>CASBPX010000155.1 GCA_949127735.1 Candidatus Obscuribacterales bacterium
AGATTGCGCAGAACTTCAGGCAGCTGTTCGTCTTCCCACATATCGCTTGGCGCATCGGGATCAATTTGCGCTTCAAGAATGAGATCGAGGTGCTCACGCAACATGTCGTGCATGCCGGCGCGCAAATCGGCTTTTTCTAAAATGCGTCTGCGCTCGCGATAGATAACTTCGCGCTGAGTGTTCAAAACATCGTCGTATTGCAAAACGTGTTTTCTGGTGTCAAAGTGGTGCGCTTCTACTTTCTTCTGCGCGTTTTCGATAGACTTGCTTACCATACCCGATTCGATCGGCATGTCTTCGTCGGCTTTGATCATATCCATCAGTTTAGATATGGCGGCACCACCAAAGATGCGCATCAACTGATCTTCAAGCGACAAGAAAAAGCGAGTGGTGCCTGGGTCACCCTGACGGCCGGCGCGACCGCGCAGCTGATTATCGATACGGCGCGCTTCGTGGCGCTCGGTACCAATAATGTGCAAGCCACCAACTTTGACCACTTCATCGTGTTCCTTGTCGGTCTGCTCTTTCATTTTAACGGTCAGTTCTTTCACTTTAGCGTCATAGAGAGCCAGACGCTCTGGGTCGTGCAGCAAATCTTCTGAGTCAGGAAACTCTTTTAAAAGTTTCTCTTTAGCCAGATACTCAGCGTTACCGCCGAGCAAAATGTCAGTACCGCGACCAGCCATGTTGGTAGCAACAGTGACGGCGGCTTTGCGCCCGGCCTGAGCGACAATCATCGCTTCTTTGTCGTGTTGTTTGGCATTGAGCACGTGGTGGTCAATACCTTTGCGAATCACTGCCACCACCCGTGCCGTGCGCAGTGCAGAGAATAATCTTTCTGCCAGTTCTTCTTCTTTCGGCAATTCACTTTCGGCTTTTTTAGCAAGAGCCTCGAACTTCTCGATTTCAATTTGGCCAGGACGCTCAAAAATCTTGCGCAATGCGTCGATTGTCTCTCCGCTAAGGTTTCTGGCCTTCATATGAGCGTCAATTCTTTTGATTTTCTCAAGAAGATACTGGCTCATACCCTGTGGCTTACTTAGAAGGTCGTCAATCAGCTCTGACTTTTCAATCGAGACGGTACCCACTAGTACTGGGCGACCGAGCTCATACATGTCGACAATTTCTTCAACCACGGCGATGTATTTCATGCGCTCGTTTTTGTAGATAATGTCTGGAGAATCGACGCGCTGGTTGTTGCGGTTGGTTGGCACAGCCACCACATCAAGGTTGTAAATCTTGGAGAATTCAGCCGCTTCAGTCATAGCCGTACCGGTCATACCAGCCAGCTTTGGATAAAGTCTAAACAAGTTTTGATAGGTAATCGACGCGTAAGTCATGGTTTCTTCTTGAATCGGCACGCGCTCTTTCGCTTCAATCGCCTGGTGCAAACCATCGCTCCAGCGGCGGCCCTGCATCATGCGGCCGGTAAACTCATCAACGATGCAAATTTCTGGTTTGCCTTCTTCGTTTGGATGAATCACATATTCGGTATCGATGCGGTAAAGCTCTTTGGCTCTCAATGCTTGCACGAGATGGTGCGAGTAATTGTTGTGCATATCGAACAAATCTGGAACATCAAGCATCTTTTCAGCGTTGATGATGCCTTGCTCTGTGAGCAATACGTTGCGTTGCTTTTCGTCTACCCAGTAGTCGCATTCTTCGTCGTCTTTGTCTTTACCGCGCTCAAGCAGGGGGGCCAATTGCGACATACGCACATAAAGATCTGCGTGAGAATCACGAGGGAAACCGGAAATGATCAGAGGTGTTCTGGCTTCGTCAATGAGAATGTTATCGACTTCGTCAACAATGGCGAAGTAGTATGGACGCTGCACCAGCTCTTCTAAAGACTTGCGCATGTTGTCGCGCAAATAGTCGAAACCGAATTCATGGTTGGTACCATAGGTGATATCAGCGCGATAAGCTTGATATTTTTCGTGATCAGGTTGGTGCGAATAAACCAAGCCGGTGCTCAGGCCGAGAAACTTGTATAAACGGCCCATCCACTCTGAGTCACGCCTGGCCAGGTAATCGTTAACCGTGACCACGTGTACACCGCGACCAGCGAGGGCGTTGAGATAAGTCGGCAGAGTTGCCACCAGAGTCTTACCTTCACCAGTGCGCATTTCAGCAATTTTATTGAAGTGCAGCGCCGCCCCACCCATAAACTGCACGTCAAAGTGGCGCATACCGAGCACGCGTGTGCTCGCTTCGCGACAAACAGCAAAAGCTTCAGGAAGCATTTGTTCTAAAAGATGGGAGAGCACAATGTCTTTTTTCGTGCGCATTTGCCCCGGCATTTTTGGAGTTTCATCAGGAATGAGCTTGATGTCTTCCACATCTTTAAGCGCTTCGGCGATGCGGTTTTTAAATTCATCGGTTTTAGCTTTCAGTTCGTCGTCAGACAATTTCTGAATAGCGGCTTCAAAAGAATTGGCTTTATCGACATACGGTTGCAGATGCTGCACGCGCTTTTCGTTGGTGTCGCCAAACAGACGTTTTAAAAAACCGTCAATACCATCCAACATCAACTAAATCTCCCGCAAAGCCAGCCAAGGGCGTATCTTACCGCGCAAAACGAAGTAAAGGCGCCACTGCAAGTGTATTTTAACATCTTGCAGCATCCATCCTGCCGGTAAGCCACAGTGGCCGGCGCCTGCTATCATGGTTAACTGCTCGTCAAGCGCCCAAGTGCAGGCTCCGGCGCAAACTTTATGAGTGAAACTAAACTGAATATCAGGAATAACAATGACAGCAGGTGACACAGGCGAAATAAAAGAAGATGCCGCTAATTTAGCCCCTAAACAGGCATTATCGGGCCTTTCTTTGGCCGAGCTGACCAAATTCGTCAAAGCCCTGGGCCTGCCGGTCTTTCGCGCCAAGCAAATCCACACCTGGATTTACGTCAAATATGCCAATTCTTTTGAAGAAATGACCGACCTTTCAGTGGAGCTGCGCCACAAGCTCAATCAGGTGGCTCAGGTACCGTTGCTCAAAATTGCCCACCTGGAAGTAAGCAGAGACGGCACTCGCAAATATCTCTTTCAGTTGCCCGACGGCAAACTGGTGGAATCGGTGCTCATGACATTTCAGGACCGTGACAGTTTGTCGGCCTGCGTTTCATCGCAGGTGGGCTGTGCCGTCGGTTGCACTTTCTGTGCCACCGGTTACCTGGGCTTTAAGCGCAATTTGACCCAGCAAGAAATAGTCGATCAAGCCATGTCGATTCAACGAGAATCTGGCAAACGCATCGCAAATATTGTTTACATGGGTCAGGGCGAGCCACTGCTGAACACCGAAGAAGTAATTGCTTCTATACACACTATTAATCAGTCAGTGGGAATCGGAGCGCGTCACATCACCGTTTCTACCTCAGGAGTGGTGCCGGGCATCAATCGCCTGGCGGAAGAAAATTTGCCAGTCACACTGGCACTTTCACTGCACGCCCCAGACGCAACTACTCGCGAAGAAATTGTGCCGATTACTAAAAAATGGCCAATCAACGAAGTAATGGCGGCGGTGCGCAACTATTACAATGCCACCAAACGCCGGGTCACCATCGAATATGTTTTGCTGGAAGGTGTTAACGATTCTGTTGAACAAGCAGTGCAGTTGGCCGAAATGGTGCGCGATCTACATTGCAATATCAATTTGATTCCCTTCAATCCGACCAAAAATAACGACGGTGAAATTTTATACGGCCGCCCGCAACTCTCAGCCCAGCACAAGTTTGCCAGCGCCGCAGCGCGCACTGGCAAGACAGTTACTATACGCTTAGAACGTGGCACCGATATCGACGCGGCTTGTGGGCAGCTGGCGAACAAATTTGTGGAATAAAATTGCCGTTAAACTGCTTTAACCAACTGAGCCGGCTTTAGCCAACTGAGCTCAATGCTTTGCCCTGGCCATTGGCCTGGCTCAAAGTAAACGCTAAAGATGACTCAGGCAAAGGTTCAAAATCATACTTATTGCCCTCTACATGAACTTTGCCCCAGGGAATGCCCGGCTCATGATCGAAGACTACAAGCCAGCCTTCAGCAGAAGCACGAGCCAGCCACTCTGATTTAATATCGCAGCTGATCAGCGGATGATGGTCGTAACCCATTACCCAGGGCGGCGTCAAATGAGTTTTAGTGGGAATGATGTCGGCGAAATAAACACCTTTTTCGCCTTTTGATTCGAAGTAAACAACCTGATGATGGCTAGTGTGGCCACCTGTCACTTTCACCCAGACACCAGGCACCACTTCGTAGTCGCCCTCAACTAAAATCAGCTGATTGGCCTTTTGCAAAGGCACAAAATCATCGGGTCTGTAACTAGCTCTGGCTCTGGCATTGGCGACGAAGGCAAAATCATACTCGCCTTTTTGCACTATATATTTTGCCTTCGGAAAAGTTGGCACAACTTCGCCATCGCGCATAGTGGTGGCACCACCAGCGTGATCAAAATGCAGGTGGGAAATAATGACAAAGTCGATGTCTTCAGGCTTAAGGCCAACCTGATCAAGCATTGTTGCGGGAGTTACCAGAGAATTAAGACCAAATCGCTCTTTCTCTTTCTCCGTCCAGCGGTCACCCATACCAGTTTCTACCAGTATTTTTTTGTTGCCTGTATCAATCAAAAGCAAGTTACAGGCAAGCACAATGCGATTTTGATCATCTGCCGGAGACTGCTTACTCCACAAAGTCTTGGGCACCACACCAAACATGGCACCACCATCAAGCTTAAAAACAGATTCGCGAATAATGGAAAGATCGAATTGTCCGAACTGCAAGAATCCCCCTCGGGCTTAGGCCCTGACGGCATCCTTCTGGCGAGCGCGGCGACTTTTCTTACCTTTACCAGGTCTGCCAGGTCTGCCACCTTTGCGGCGGTGCTCGATCAGCTCCACCGGAGCGGCAAAATCGCTCTCCACAAGGCTAATTGGAGCAACAAGATGCAGACCAACTAAAACTAGTTCGCTGCATTCAGAATTAATTTCTGGTTCGGTTTCTGCATCGGTTTCTGAAACTGTTTCTGAAAGCCCTGCGAAAATTTGCTGAGCAACTTCAATGGCTTCAGCCGAACTCAGTTCTGACTCCATCTCTAGCATCTCAATTTCTTCCATAATTTGCAAACGGGCCAGAAGCTCTTCAAGCTCTGGAATATCGTCGTCGAGTGCCACAAGTGGAGGCATCTCGCTAAAGTTTTCGGCAGATAGCTCGAAGCCGCCGCCAATTTCGCCAGTGTCGTCCATTAGCTCACTGTCATAATATGAGTTCAAATTGATGTCGGTAAAATTCATGCCGCTCAAATATGTCTCTTGTGCGCCATTAAGTGCAGGCATAACTTGAGAATTAACTTCAGTTGTCACTTCATACATATTTTCATAGATTCTAGGTGCAGCCAGTCGTTTGGTTATAGCCGCTTCATCAATTAGGCTTGCGGATTGGCCAAACCAGTGGGCCTTTGATTGCTGCTGACGCTGCCGCCTCTCTAAATAGGCTGGTGACCGTTCGTCGATGCGTGCTCGCAAATGGGCCAAATCAAGCCGATCAAGCGCTTTTGCTTCAGTAGAAACGCGAGTGGAAAGAAGCTTGCGTTTTTCTAATAGATTGGCTTTAGGTGAAGCAGGGGCCGGTGGTTTTTTCTCAAGTGGATAATTTTTTGATGACGCTCTTTGCGGCAATACCGCTTCTTTCTTACCTAGAAGAGTGCTCCAAAGCGTCATCAGTATTGCCATTCAGCAAATCCTCTCGTATCGCCAGCGCCATAAGACCGGGGTATCTTGTAGCCAGTATACGTCGCGGGCCTAGCTCGTCAATGGGAATACCCGCAGATGTGACGACAGATGATAAAACACTAACAGGGCTGGCTTCCTGGCTATTTCACCAACTCAATTGCCATAACAAGTCAACCACATCGGTGGCATCATTATATAAACGAAAAGAGACAGTAGATGGCGCAGCAAACAACACCGCAGGTGGTGCTAGTTATTTTCTGTTTCTTTAGATAATTCGTCTGGCGTTGTGCTGGTTTTGGCACTACCAGCCGCAGAATTTATCGAGGCGAGCGATGCAGCGGTTCGGGCCCTAGCACGGCGCTGGAACTCATTGAACTCATTTTCTAACCAGGCATCTATTTTCGAACCTACTTCAGGTTCGATTTTGCTGCACTCAACTAGCATGTGACCTTTGTGAGGGAAAACAACCATAGTCGCTTTTTTAGTACCTAATTTCGGTACCATGGCCGTTAAAGCTGCGGTATTCTGCACTTGATCTAATTTGCCGGCAAGCAATAAAATTGGCATGTTCTCTGGAATTTTTGCAATTTCCTTTAAGGCATTTCGGTTGGTTACCGCGGCTTTAATCAAATCGGTAACACTCATGGCCTTGCAGGTCTCAGCGCTTTCCATAAGCTCTTGAGTAATACGTTTGTCTTCAGACAATAGCGGTTCGTAATAAGGAGCAATATCAATCGGATGCTTAGGATCGTGCAGACCCTGCACAAAAGTTTTTAACCAGAGGGGCCGCGGATGCACTCTATTTCTCGCTACAGCACTGGAGGCAATAACACCGTCTAAAAGTGTGGGATCAGTTGATGCTTCCCAAATGGCCATGTTGGCGCCAAAACTTTCACCAATGCAGAAAATCGGTTTTTCAGGATATTTCTTTCTCAATTCTTTCAGCAAAGCAGTAAGGTCATCTTTACTCTGGCTGAAGTGTATAGCCGAATCACCGTCAAATTTATGATCTGGTGCTCGCCAATCGCCGAAACCGCGCATATCATTGGCGTAAACAATGTATCCCATATCAGTGAAATGAGCGGCGAGAGTACCGTACATGCGACCACTAAAAATCAAGCCTTGCAGCGCCACGATTACGCCCTTTATTGGCGTATTCGGATTAGTCCAGCGGTGCACCGGTATTTTTAAATTTTCACCGATGTCGCACTGATTATCGTATACGGGCGCAGCGATAACCGCGGGGCAGTGCAATGACGCCAGCATGGTAAGGCAACAAGAAAGGACAAATTGGATATTAGCTTTTAAACGCATAGATTCCAGGTAAAAGCTGAGTTCAGCAATTTATAGTATATCCAAATCGCTCACGCGTCACCCCGAAATCCACGACTAAATCGAACAGATTGATAAGAATTAGACAGCGAGATCGAGAGTCTTGCTGGCTCTTTGCACAGGAGCAAAACCCATGACTCGCTGAAAGCACGCATTCATAGACTCGTAACATGGGCAACTGAGTGCTTCCAGAGCGCTGCGGTCAAGCACCGAGATCTTTCCGCGAGTGTAAGAGATAATTCCGGCCCTGAGCAGCTGGCCGGCGGCAAAATTTACACTTGTGCGTGAAATTCCGAGCATCGAAGCTAAAAATTCTTGCGTAAGAACAAAAGAACTACTGTCACAACGGTCATCAGAAAGCAGCATCCAGCGCGCGCACCGTTGCGCAATCGAATGCACGCGATTGCATCCAATGTTAATGGACACGTTTTCAAAAAGTGCCATAGCAAAGCGACGACAGAGGTCGCGCAGTTCAGGGTGCTCGGTCAACAGACCCTGGAAAGCCGTAATCGGCACTCGTAAACCTGAGGCCTCGACCTGACAATAGACCAACTGTGCAATGGCCGGAGTACCAAGCGCCACGCATACGCCCAACATCCCGTCTCTGCCAATTGTGGCAAGCTCAACCAGCGAACCTTCTTCCATTACAGTAAGGAAAGACAGGGCACCAGATTCGATGAAATCAACAAACTGAAAATTAGTGTTAGGCTCAGATACATGTTCGCGCAAATTAAAGTGAATAGGCTCGGAAGCGGCTATCACTTCGCGCATGACGTGGGTCGGCAAACTTCGCAAAAGCAAATTTTGTGGTTGACAGAAAATCATAAGATGCACCGTCTTCGTTAGGGAACAACAAACGGTTGAGCTAGTCGATTAATCTACGACAGCCGCGTGCATGCAACTACTATGACAGATTTGAACACATGTTGCTTGCGGCATATGGCACGTATAGGCGGGTCAGCATCAGATAGCAGTTATTTATGGCCATTTTCAAACCGGACTTATTGATTGATTGATTGATTGCCTAATATCGAAGCTAAGACCAGTGAGCCCACAGTAACAATGGCGCAAATGACAAAAAAGACGGCACCATGTTCTGGAAACGCTGGTATTATCCACGATATCAAAGGGCCACTTTTTGGCCAGACCAAAATACTAGAATATCTGGCCAAGCAAGAGCCTATCACCGGGCGGAGCAGCATCCATCACCGCAAACCGAAAAAATAGGAAATATTGGTGATACCACAAAAAGATTTTTGCTGATACTATGGTGGCATATTTCCACCATGGCATTAAATGTTTTCAAAACGCCTTTTGACCCTCTTACTAATTGCTAACAGTTTGAGCGTCTTCTGTGCTTATTCGTGTCAAGCCGCCAATAACGGCATTTTCGAGACTTCAGCTGCTGATAAAACTGAAGCCAGATCATTTTCTCGCCTGCCCATCTCAGGCAAAGCAAAGATCGGTTTGGCCCTCGGAGGCGGTGGCGCACGTGGTGCCGCTGAAGTAGGCGTTCTAAAAGTACTGCAAAAGGCCGGTATCGAGTTTGATTGCGTCGCAGGCACCAGTATTGGTGCAGTTGTGGGGGGCTTTTACTGCCTCGGCATCAGCCCCGAAGTGATGGAAAGAGAATTTACCAGCGGTTCGCTGATGCGCAATTATATGGCTGAACCGCTTGCCTTCCGCATTTTAGGCGCGCCATTTTTCGCCGTATTAGCTAGATTCAGCCGCAATAAATATGATGGCTTATATGGTGGCGACAGATTTCGCAATTATCTGGTAGGTAGGCATTCTACCGATGAAATTTTAATTGAAGACATCAAGAAACCATTTGCCGCCGTCGCCTTAAATGTCATCGACGGAAAACCTTATATGATTCGCAAAGGCGATATCGGCTATGCACTGCAAGCAAGCTGCGCTGTACCGGCCTTGCAAAAACCCGTAGAAATTGACGGCATGCTGTTCTCAGACGGCGGCGTGGTCTGCAACCTTCCCGTGAAACAATGCCGCGAGCTGGGCGCTGACTTCGTGGTGGCAATTAATATCGATGAAACCTTCGCACCGGTACCGCTCAAGGCTTTGACCAAACCCGGCAGCATGGCCCATCGTTTCCTCTCATGGCAGCTCTATGACATCGACCAGGCGCAAGCAGCCCTGGCCGATATTACTATTCATCCCGAGACCACTGGCGTATCGCTAATCTCAAAGCGCAAGTCTGATGCTCAGCGCGCCCTCGCTGCTGGTGAAGCAGCTGCTACGGCAGCTCTACCGGCACTTCTAGCCAAGCTCAAAGCCATAGGCATTGTGCCCCAGCCCAAAAACGGACCGATGCTGGCAGAAAAATAGAGTTTTATCTATTTTGCGGTTTGCAAAAGACGATCGGCGATCAATTTTTCCAGCTCAACCAGTGAAGCGCTGAAGCCTTCAATGCCATCCTTAAGCTTGTCGTTGGCCATACGATCTTTCTCGTGCATAGCTGCGAAAATTTCTTTATTCATTTCTATGCGCTCGATTTTTTCGCCTTTCGCTTTTGCTGGGTCAAGCTTGCGCGGCAAGTCGCCTTCAGTAGAGTCGAGTTCGGCCAACAGCTTGGGCGAAATAGTGAGCAAATCGCAGCCAGCCAACTCGGTAATCTCTGACATGTTGCGGAAGCTGGCACCCATAACTACAGTAGGATAATCAAACTTTTTGTAATAGTCATAAATTGCACTGACAGACTGCACGCCTGGATCTTCAGCGCCTTTATAATCTTTGCCCGTATCTTTTTTGTACCAGTCTAAAATGCGGCCGACAAAAGGCGAAATCAAAGTCACTTTAGCTTCAGCGCAAGCAACTGCCTGGTGCATTCCGAATAGCAAAGTCATATTGCAGTGAATGCCTTCTTTTTCAAGAATTTCAGCAGCTTTAATGCCTTCCCACGTAGAGGCAATTTTGATTAAAATGCGCTCGCGAGAAAAGCCACCTTTTTCGTACAGGGCAATGATCTGTCGAGCCTGCTCAACAGTTGCGTCAGTATCATAAGAAAGGCGTGCGTCAATTTCGGTTGAGACACGACCGGGAACTACTCCCAAAATTTTCTTGCCGAAAGCCACGGCCAGGTGACGGAAAGCCTGGTCAACCACCGCCTTCTTGTCGGCATCAGCACCAAGGTCGGTCTGAGCATCAGCAATTATGCTGTCCACAAGAGCGCTATAAGCAGGCATCTGGGCGGCGGCTGCTAGAAGAGAAGGGTTAGTTGTGCTGTCTTGAGGCTTAAATTTGACAATTGACTCAAAATCGCCTGTATCAGCTACTACCTTGGTCATTTGCCGCAATTGTTCTAACAAACTAGCCATGATGAAATCCTCGCCTATTGAACCGAACCATACTATGTTCGATTAGCATAGCGTCAAATATGCTTTGGGAAGCGAAACACTTTATATATTTTGTTGGTAGTAAAAATGAAATCAAAGTGCTTTAAAGAAAAACTACGAGTTTTTCTTTAAACAGGAATTTTCGGTTTTCGCCCCCTTGACGACGCAGCGTGCGCACCGTATATGGTGCCGCCTACTTTCACCGAAAGGCATTAAGCATCGTTTGAAATTCTTTGCGTGCACACTGCAATTGAAACAGACCTGGGCAACCGTACTGCTCAAAGGAAGGTAATGCAGCCACTCTGCTATCGCGGAAACTATTGTAAATGCGGCCTTGATCTAAGCCTTGCAAAATCTCAGCGATCATAAATTCTTGAGCCTCAGTACCATTTAATTTCCGCGCACGAGCCTGCACACCAATTTCTCTACCAACAGAATTGTTGTAGAGATCTTTTCTTGCATCGAGCATGAATGGTTCTGTGCCCGCACCACCACAGACTATTCCTTCGGCGTACTCGTTAGCTCGAAACAACAGGTCAGACGCGCCTGAACCAAGTTCGAAAGCTGCCAGGGCTGAGCCATAAGCATGTTGAAAGGAATTGACTAGTTGCTTGTATACATGGACGGTTTTGCCGCCGCGCACAAAGCTATATGTATTGTCGTAAAACGACGCCGGCGTGCCCAGTTCGTTGTGGTCAATTCTTATCGAAGACAGCGGAATCAGATAGCTGCGCCCGTAGAGCTCTTGTTCCGCCACGCTGACGCGCCACAATATTGAAAGAATGTAGCAAGCGAGCAAACAAGCAAAAGACAGCCAGAGCAATGCTGTTCTGGCGCTTAGCTTTCTAATTTTACCGGTTATGAGAGGCAATTTATGTAATTGGTTGAACCATTTGCTGCGAAAGAGCGTCTTCCATATTATCTACAGTACAGGAGTACTTCAATGAACACTTTTTTCCGCGCTACTCTGGCATTAGCTATTACCATCGGTGCGGTCGGCTTTGCCAGTCTGCCTGCTGACGCCCAGTACAACGGCGGTGTCAATCAACGCCAACGTCACCAACAATCTCGCATATATAACGGTATGGGCAACGGCTCTCTGAACGGCAGAGAAGCAGCTCGACTATCACGTCAACAATTCGCCCTGCATCAGAAAGAACAGCGCTACAGAGCAAGTGGCAACGGCTTGAGCATGAGTGAGAGAGCAAGATTGCAAAACCAACAAAATGCACTTAGCCAAAACATCTATCAACAAAAACACGATCGCCAGGGCTATGGCAATGGAAGCGGATACGGCAACGGCCGTGGCAATACACGTGGCAACTCTCTCTACGACATCAACCATACTCAACAACAGCAAGCTAATCGCATCAATCAAGGTGTGAACAGCGGCCAGTTGACTCAAAGCGAGACAGCTCGCCTGCAAAGTCAGCAGGCTTCACTGGCATCAAGAGAAGCACAAATGCGAGCAAGTGGCGGCGGTTTAAGCATGTCTGAAAGAGCTCGTTTGGACGCTCAGCAAGACCGTCTGAGCCGCAATATTTCCCAACAAAAACGTGACAATCAGACCCGTTAAAAGTCGGTCGTATTCAGGTTCTACGTTGAATATTCTAGAAACATGCCAGGCCGGTAGCCTGGCATGTTTCGGCGTATATATGTAACATTGTGGATAACTTTTTGATCCAAGCAGGAACTTGCCGTCCACAATACCAAAGCAGAATTCTAAAGGATTTCCATGAGCGGCTATCGCATAGTAATGCTTGACAATAATCCAGGCAACATCGAGGCCGTGCGAGCGAAGGCGGGCGAAAACTGCAAAGAGATCTTGAGCTTTGGCACAATTGCAGCGGCCATGCAGTGGATAGAAACTAAAGACCATGTAGACGTAATTGTCTCTAATGCTTTTTTGGAAAATGAGAACGTTTTTGAGTTTCTTAAAGCCGTAAAACAAAATGAGTCTCATAACTGGATTCAGTTCATTCTGGTTTGCACCGAAGTTAACGACCTGACGTCGTTCCTAAATAAGACAGCAGAAAAGACCGCCAGAATTTTAGGCGCTGACAAATACATCATGATGTCTGAATTTTGCCCTGAAAGACTATTGAAAGAAATTGAAGCTAGCCTCCCCAATATGCCGCCGCAGAAAGAACAGGACCCCTTGGGCGAAGCTCTTGGTGTGGCACGAGAACCTAGCGAAGTGCCCATTGATGTGAATGAAGCGCAGAAAGATGGTCCTAAATTAAAAGGCGAGCAGGCTGAATCAATTTAGCTCTTTATTTTCTGAGCAATGCCTAAGAAGACTCATCCTGGTGTTGAGCGCAATTGTTTTGAATTTGAATTCAGCATTATTGATAATACCGGCACAGAGCCAACCAAATCACGACAATTCTGCCAGCGTTCAACAAACAGCGCAAACTTTTCAGAGCCTGGCGCCTACCTTGCGTTATTTCGATATCAATCAAGTGCTCTATGATCGCTTTCAATCTTACGGCAAACCGAGTTACAGCGGACTTCCTGCAGAAAAAGGAAGCGCCTTTGCAGAGCTAAATTCACCGCGCCACAGCACAGCGAACTTGCTGCCACTGCTAAAAAATAAAGATGCAAAAGTGCGCACACTGGCTCTGGCAGCTCTTTACGCTAAAGAAGACCCCAAGCTGCTGCCGCAGTTAGCATCTATGGTTGACGACCATGAAAAGACATATCCAGAGCCGATCATGATAGCTCTGAGATCGCCGTCTAATGCTTTGCCTCCTATGCAAGAGAAAACTGTGGGACAAATAGCCGATGCCATAGTGCGTTTTTACATGGAAGCTGCCGGTTTTTACTACGGCGTTAAAGGTTCTGGCCAAGAGCCCGGATTTAGTCAGTACTGGGAGCAACGCAAAGATAGAAAATATTGTGCCAGTTGGTTTGCAGTTAAGTTAAGACGGGCAAGCACAGGTACGAGCCCTACCGATAAAACTCGTGCTGACAAAATTGGTTCGGTGCGCGGCCAAATCGACAAAATATCCGGCGCAGATCGCGACTGGATTCTACTCTGGTTACAAACTGAAAATGGTTTCGATCTACTGGCCAATAAAACAGATATCAACAACGCTCTGAAAAGACTCGGCCCAGATAATCTGGCGAAAATGCTGCAGCGAAAAATACCGACGACTGATTTTGATTTAAAAATGCGAAAAAGCAATGACTTTCCATACAAAAGCTTGATGCTCTGTGTTTTAAGGCACGCCGCTACACATTTGCGTCGCGATCAAGTAGACATGCTGCTTGCCTGCGATCGATGGGAGCGCGCCTATCAAGAGCACCATATCAGTGACCCGCTGATCGGACCAAATTTTGCTATTGCCGCGGCTCAGTTAGACCCAACTAGGGCAACTGAACTTCTGAAAAATGAACTCGCACGCCTTGACGAAGACTTTTATGGTTACCAAAAAGCTGAACTGGCAGAGGCCTTGTGGCAATCGGCAGGGCTGAAAGAAACAGCATTTTTACTTAACTGCTTTTACGATTCTTCTTCTTTTTACAAGAAAGGTCAATACTCTCACTTTCGTCCCGAATGGCTTAAAACTATTGGTCGTGGCGAAAACGAGCGAAAACATTTGCTAAAAACGCTAATTTACGACCCGCGTTTCGCTAAGTTTGCTGATTGTTCGGGCCTACAGACTCTGATTGAAGTGACTACAAAGCTGAACGGTAAACCCACGGCCGATGCTGCTCATACAGACCACCCCTGGCATCCGCTCGGTGTCGACAATTGCTGCGTCAATTTAGCAGCAGCCACTAAGCAATACCCAAAGGAAACCAATGATCTCCTGGACGTCATGGCAAAGTGGCGACGCGAATTGCAGGCAAGCGTGGCGTCATGGCCTTAGCCCCGGTCAGCTGGTACGCCGGTACGGCGAACCCGGTACGCCTGTACGGCGCAGGCTGGGCAACCAGAGCCCTTGCCAGTGCGATTTGCCACAGTAGCCTGCCACTCATGATTCTCTTGCGGGCATTGCCACCATACTTTCTTGCTAGATCCGGCAGTCAGGGTATCACCACCTATGGTGCCGTTTCGAGTCGGATGTAATTGAGCCGCAATAGCTGGAAATTTCGTGGACAGGCAAGTTTCTTTGCTTGCTTTTTGATTAGCACAATAGGGGCAGCCACTGCCGTCGGTGCGTCTTGATATTTCTGCCTGCCAGCAGTGCTCACTATTATTTCGACAAAGCCACCAGACTTTTGTTCTAGACTTGCAAGTAAACTGACCAGCTAATAATTGCTCATTTAAACTAGGGTGCCACTCATCGGCAACCTGAGGAAACAAGGCCAGAGAATTTGTCACTGAAACTTTTTTATTGGCACAAAAAGGGCAGCCTTTACCACCAGCACGGGAGAATATTGCCGCTTGCCAGACATGATCTGGGCCGGCTGCACATTGCCACCAGGCGATCACATCTGAACCGCTAGAAAAATCTTGAGCGGCCCACTCGCCATTGTTCGCAGGATGCCATTGCCTTGCCAGTTCTGGAAACTTTTCTGTGAGCGGCACAAAGTCGTGACCGCCGGCGTAACACGAACGGTCATTCTTTACGCTGTCTTCATTCAGTTCAGTTTGTGTTCTCGGTTTGCGCTTCGATGCGGCACTATTGCTCATAGATTGAATTATATGGTTGCAGTCACACTTCACGCAAGTTTCACATACGGCTCACGAACAATTCACGGTCACTGACTATAGTTACGTCAGTAATCAATAGAGTCATACCGACCCGACGACTCCATGTGCGAACATGAGAGGAACGCTAGCATTGAAAAATTGCCAATCGAGAATAACCCCGAGAACAACCAGGGTCAGCTATAAGAGGTCAGAGCGAGGCGCAGGGGTGCTGTTGCTAATGCTTCTCCTTGCTACAGTTCTATTGATATTTTTCTCCACCTCAGCGGCAACACTAATAAGCTATTTCACAGCTCACCGTCATGCCACTTCTGCAATAGAGGGAGCGTCACTGGCCGCCGCCCGTGAACTTTCAGCAATGGTGGTGGCAGATCCCGATTGCGGATATATTGCTTTAGGCGATCTGGCCCCTTCATCGTCAAGCTCTTACACACTGGTGGCAGAAGACGGCAAACCCGTTCCTGTAATTGGCATCAATACTCTCACGGCTACAGCAAGAGTTAGTATGCTGGTGGCTAAACATTTAAACAATGAAGAGTATATGCGCCTGGCCAGGCTTGACTCAGCAAAAGCTAGAGCGGCCAGCCGTAGACTTGTTGACGGAATTAAACTTTGTTTGCGCGAAGATCCGCGGGCACCTTTGGGAAAAGATGGAAAAGCAGTGCGACCGCTCACAGTCGCCCGTAAGGTTCTTCTTCAAAGTTTGACTGATTCAGGCACTTTACCGAGGGTTAAACTGAAAGAACTCAGCCTCGACCTTGGCTATCTTTCAAATGGTGGCACAACCAATACACCATTGCCAATCTCAGAAAAATTGGCTGAAGTCGCAAGTGCCGACACACAAAACGGCTGCTATACTGCCTTTAAGGATTTTCCAGTCAATGGCGAGTCTTATATTTTTGCGGCAGTTGGCAAACAACCTTGCCTGGTTTCCAAAGATCAATTTATTCTCGATCAAGAAACAAAAGAAATCATGCCATCAAGTATCGTGCGCGCCAAAGTAGCACTAGAAATGGTGAGCGACAAGGGCAGTGATAATACTTTCGGTAAAATCTTCTGTGTTGCTTGTGCTGCGCCATTTTCGTTAACCGATAAAGCGGCTTCAGGAGTAATGATCATTGGCCTACCGGACGGTTGCCCCAGTGGCTATCTATCAATAGCAGATTACATCAATGATCCGCGATCCAGTCGCACCAATCTAGAAATGCTCAAAGCACACGGTGGAGATTACCCGCTTGATGCAAGGGCAATGCTAAAAAGCGCTTCACAAGAAGGTCGCGTCAGTACTCTTTCGAATGTCTTTATTCAGGGTTTATATGATTGGGTAAGAACGGCTCACGGTCGGGTAAAACTTGATTCATTGCTGGCAACCATCGGCAATCGCATTCAACCATCAGAGGGTCCACTGGGCGTTGGCCAATCAGTTGTATACCGTTTTAAAAAAGATGGTGCGGTTACAGTAGACGGATATTTTCTATCGGACGTGCCGAATCAGATTGTTCACGATAGTCAGGTTTGCACACTCGGACTAAACACTTTGCGAGCCAGCAACACCCTTTGGACAGTAGCTTTTCGCGATCAAGTGCATAATCTTGGATTTGCCGATAGCGGTAAACACAGTGGGCAGTTAATGGAAATCGATAATTGCTTGAGGCCAATTGGCAACTTATACGGTAAGCCTTTGCTCAGTGCGCACAATGATGCGGAGCGCAAAACATATTTTGACGGCGGACTAGCTGTTGAATTTGTAATTTCATCGCCGCAGTATCAGTAAGTATTTTTAGTTACTAAGTTAGAGGTCAAAATGAAAAGATCCCCCGATCAAAGAAACACTACAATTCGGTCAGTTTGCAGCAAAATATTGGTTTCGCTAACCTTGCTGGCAAGCAGCATGCCGCTATCATCAGGAGCTCTCGCCACCAGCGATTTTGGACCGCATCGATATTTTGTTTCGAAGAACGGAGACAACACCACAGGGCGCTCATGGGCCACAGCGTGGAATGAAATGGACCAGATTCGCTGGACCTCCATCAACACCATGCAGGGAGATTCGCTCACCATCGATGGTGGCGTCGGACGCATGATCTATCGCAAGCCATTATCAGTGCAGGCGAGTCCAAGTAGCTATTATCCGCTGCGAGTCGCAGTCTCAACCGAAACGCAACACAATGGCCAGGCTGTAATTGCGCCTGGCAGCGACGCTATCGGCATCAATGTCAGCACGGGCGCCATACAGTTAAATGGCTCCAAACGTTCCGGCATTTTTGTCTACGGTGCCAAACGCGGAATTTCGGTAACGGCTTCAGTACCATATCCATCCAACATCAAAAATATCGAAGTATCACATTGCACCGAAGCCGGAGTCTTTGTCGGCCCATCCTATTATCCGCTGCCACTGAGCCAATTAATCGTGCACGACAATGCCACCAACATAGTCTCAACACACAATGGCACCCCTGGTGGTGCATCATTGAGTAAATGCTGGATCTACAATTCAACAGCTAAAATCAACTCAGATGGTGTGCGCTTAGATGGCACAACTGCCGCTCCCAGCAACGCCATCGCCATAAGTAACTGTGTGCTCGGCCCCGGTTTGCGCGACGGCCTCAATAACACAACCGCGGCGGCCACTCCAACATTAACCAACTGTCTGCTTATAAACGCCTCGCGAAACAATGTTTCGTCGTATTCGGTCAATCTCCAGAATGTCACTTCCTTTATGACCAGACTAAATGCATCGCAAATGTCGCATAACTGCATCAAGCTCCAGGCCTCTACAAGCGGCTATCCTTATCAACGGGGCAGCAATGTAAAACAATCAATTGCATTTGGCGGACAGGTAAATATACCGCTGACAGCTCCTTCACCCTATCCAACTTATCCACCAACTCCTCCTGTTGCCTTTCCCATTACAGTGGAGAAAAACACCCAGTTCCGCACCACTGGAAATACCACTGTCTTAGCGCCAACGATGGTTAACCCTCAATTTGTCACTCCAGTAGGTCTTTTGCCGAACCAAACACCAATTCCGATTTTAATGGGATTAGATTTTTCGCTAAGGCCAGATTCGCCTGCTGTTGGAACAGGCTCAGCCGTCACCTCAGTGAAACAGCTGTTGAGTTCATTTGAATAGCTAGATCAATAACGCTGCCATTAGTGCGAACCTAAGCCGAGATGCGGCCTAATTTAACTCTGACAGAAAACGAGAGATGAACTCAGCTTGATCTGGGTGCATAATCGTAACGGCCTTGTCCACCAAGACAAATTCTGCTTTGTCTATTTCCCACGAGGCACAATGCGGAGCGGCATTCTTCGGCGCCTTGCCGTAAAAGCAATGTACACGCTTCTTGCTTTTTTTGTACTCGACATAACCCAGGTCTGTTAATTCGCCTGGGATAACGCCCGTTTCTTCTTCTGTTTCGCGCCGAGCGGCAGCTTCAAGGGTTTCACCTTGATCGGGAAGGCCCTTCGGAATACCCCATTTGGCTTTTTTATTGTAATTTCCCGATGGATGAACAAGCAGCACTTCAAGCACGCCGCCAGATTTTCGATACAACAATGTCCCAGCACTTTCTTTCATAAATTCAGTCTAGCAGTCAGCGCGACGACGAAACAATTCTGGCATCAAGCTCATCTAACGTTTGCAAACGGGCAGCCAGCAATTGCTCAGGCAGCATGCCTTTGGCTTTCATTTTACGTCGATAACAAATCTGGTCAAAGAGCCAATAGTTGGTTAAAGCTAGAGATGTGGCAGTACCTGTAGCAGCAGCGATGCTACCCGCTAAGTAGAGATTATTTTGCGCTTTTGGCCGCCTGGCAAACTCACGCAATGCCACCGAACTTAGTATGTCTTGGGTAAGATACGTGCCAGAAATTGCTGGGCCAGACAACTCGCCTTGCAATGCCACTTTGTTCTGGTGGCGCTGATCTATGAGACCCTGCTGAATAAATTCGTCATAGCGTGCTGACCACAATAAATAAACTGAAATACGATTTTGTACCGAGCCGGTTGCTTCCAATTCAGCCACATCTTTAGAAGCCAGCACTTGGTTCAACTTATCCATCGCCACTTTAGTTTCATCTTCAGACTTTTTCAAATCTTCTTGCAAACGCTTACCCAGGCGGTTTCGCCAAAATTTGTACATGACGTTGTAAGACTTGGTACTGACTGGAGCACTGGCGATACCCAGACAGTCGCCTACCATGCCTGAGTTTGTAGAGGGGATGGAATGAGAATCATCGGTCACAGACTTGATGGCCAAAATTTGTGAGGCCAAATAAACACTGTCAGCCGCAATGTCGAGGGCATAATAAACATTAGCGCTGGCCTGCGACGACTTGACGTCAGCATAGACATCGGCGAACTCCGATAAACACCAGTCGCGAAAGCTCCTCAACACACGGCCTTCAGCTTGATAAAGCTGTGTGGCCGCAAGCTCAGGATGTTTCGCTACAAGCAAATCTCTTTGGTCTATTTGGGCGTCAATGACTTTAATGCGCGCCACCACATTTTTTACGGCGGCACCAGGACTGGTGCCATTCTTGATATTTTTAAAAGCAGTGAAACCGTTTGAGCAAAGTTCAACAACTGAGCTGCCACCATCCAATAAAATTCCGACCAAACCGACTTCAAGCCCCTGGCGGGTACCTTTGAGCGAAATATTCTCTGGATCTTTGATGTGACTACCGGACAGTCCTATTTGAACAATATTCGAAGATAGTCCACATAGCGCCGATGAAACTTGCAGTCCAAAAAATCGTGCTCGTCGCCACTTAGGCTCTTTTGTGCCGTGTACGCGGTATTGCAGATAGTAGCGCTCTAGATCGATTTCTTTGTGGACAATATCATTGGTGAGGCTGTCTATCAACACTTCATCATCAATGGGCGCAAGAGCGTATACACCGCTGGTGCCGCAACAAAATTGCAAGCAGAGCAATATAGTAATTAGGTTGCGAATTGCGCTGTTCATGACCACTGACATAAAATCAAATCAAAGCAAAGCAAATCAATTGCAGCTGTTAACAAAGGGCCTTCACTATGAGTTTCTGAAAGTGAAGGCACAAATGTTCGCTATTAGTAAGGAAGCGACCAAAGTCTGGCACTCCACCAATTAAACCGCGCTGCACTGAACTAGTAAGTACATCGTCTTCTTCACCTACTTCTCTATTAAAAGCGATCAATTCTTCGGCCCATTTTTTATCAACACCAGGGCCAAAATACTGTTCTGAAAATCCTTTAGTTTGATTAGGACCGTTCGGCATCCAGACATCAATTGATAAATTGGGAAATCCCGGATTGATGTTAATGGTCATATTTGGCCAGAGCAAATGGTATTGAGCTTGCCTGACTTCGCCACCAGCGTCATAAATTTTCACCTTACTCTTGCCTTCAAGGGCCGATTGACGCACATGGCCAACCTGACTGGAAAACCACTGGTGAGAAGTGAGTTTGTAACTATCTTGATCAACATCGATGGCCGCGGCAAAACCAGGGTGTGCTACGGCACAGTGATAACACTCAAGATAATTCTCGAGCATGGTTTTCCAGTTGGCATCAGATGCCCACTCTTCACGGCTCCAGAGTTCTAGAGCGTTAAAATCGAGACCACTGTCAGCAATGATGCCGAGCAGATCGCCATAATAAGAAGCCGCGGACATGCAGTTTTCGTCGGCGCTGGCAAAAACCCATGGCCCTAAAGTGTCGACTTTTATGGGCATGAGCGGATAATCAGAGGTGCTGAAATCGGGCTCTCGATCTGCACGGGGAGCCGCTTTCAAACATCCTTTCAGATCGTATGTCCAGGCATGATAGCCACACTGCATAATTTTCGCGTTGCCGCAGCCTTTCATTACTTCATGCCGTCTGTGCCGGCATACATTGATAAAGCCTGCCAATCCGTCTTGATTGCGCATCACCACAACTGGAATTTCGCCAACATAACCGGTGATATAATCGCCAATATTTTTGAGCTGTTGCGCTGGTCCGATATATTGCCAGGCCTTGCGAAAAACTTTTTCAATTTCTTGCGCTGTAATGGCCGCATCTGTATACCAACTTGACGGCAAAGATTGACCACGGTCAAGACCGGCGATCAAGTCGATTTCCTTTTCGCCCACTTGTTGCATCATCTCTCCCCGCTCATGATCTCGGGATCAGATAATAACCCATGTGACCGCACTTTTAATTAAAACTGAGCGGTGCAGTAATCGAATTTGGCTACAAAAGCAAAACTCACATGTTAGAATCACCGACTCCAGATACTGTTTGCTAGCAGGTATTGTCATGCTTTATCGTCTAAACCGTCTATTCCACCCAAAATCGAAACGCACTTTTGTCGTTGCTGTTGACCACGCCCTGTTTAACAATGCTGCCTTTTTAGAAGGCATCGAGAATATGGAGAAAACTATCGCAGCCCTGGCTGATGCCAATCCTGATGCCATTCTTCTGTCACCAGGCGAAGCGCCGCATCTGCAAAAAATTCCAGGCGGAAACAAACCGGCATTAATGATGAGAGCAGACACTGCCAATTTTTATAATGACGTATTGCCATCTTCAAAACTTTTTTGTGAAGCTTACGAAGAAGCTGTTGAAATGGCAGTGCGCCTTGATGCCGCTTGCATTTTGCTAAACCTGTTGCAAGTAGATGATTATCCTGAAATGCTCAATCAATGCGTGCGCAATATTCTTCGTTTGAAAAACATTTGCGACCGTTATGGAATGCCGATGGGCATCGAGCCGCTTTCATTTAAAAGAAGCAAAGATGGCATGGTCGGCGATGGCAGCCCTGCCCGCGTGGTAACACTGGCACGCATGGCCGCTGAACTTGGAGCCGATTTAATTAAGACCGATTCTACTGAGCCAGAAGAAGAATTTCACCGTGTGATTGAAGCGGCCTCTGGCGTACCGGTCACGGTTCGTGGCGGCGGACGCGCCTCTGACCAAGAAGTGCTTGCTCACACCGAAAAACTTGTAGGGCAAGGTGTGGCCGGCATTATTTATGGCCGCAACATTATTCAGCACCAAGATCCAAAAGGAATGACTCAAGCCTTGCAAGCCATTCTTCACAATGAAGAAACCGCAGCCAGTGCCATTAAATACATTAAAAAGGAAGTTGCAACTGCCCATCGCTAAATTTGACTATACAGATTACAAGTGGCGAACCGCGGAATTAAAATGAAACTGCAACGCATAGAAGTCAGGAGTTTGTGATGAAGCAAAGTCAGATCAATCAACTTTGTCGCGAGGCGGCCGATTGCTTGGAAAAGCATAAGTGGGTGCTGCCCCCGCAACCAGAATGGTCGGCCACAGATTTTGGTCTTGGTGATTACGAGAAAATTGGTCTGGTAGAAGTGCTTCTGGCCAATGAGCCGGAATACTGCGAAAAAATCATGTACGCTCGAGAAGGCATGGTCACCCCAGCACATACACATTACGAGAAAAAAGAAGACATTATCTGTCGCCAGGGTCGCTTGCAGATTACGCTCTGGTCGAAAAATCCGGGTGAAAATAAAGCCGAAGGTTCGGTAGATGTGAAAATCAACCGCAAAATGGAAACTCGCCAGTCAGGCGTACCATTTGAACTCGCGGCCGGTTCTCGCATCACTCTAACTTCGGGCATCTGGCATGAATTTGTGCCGGTGGGTGGTGCCTGCGTGATCGGAGAAGTCAGTACTTTTTGCAATGAAGAGACCGACAATATTTTCGCCGACCCTAAAATTGATATCTTCCAAGCACCGCAAGCTGACGAACCTGTGGCCTTGCCCGCTTAGAGCTTGATACTGTTTTGA
>CASBPX010000156.1 GCA_949127735.1 Candidatus Obscuribacterales bacterium
GCTTGCGTTCTTGCGCGAAACAATGGTGCTTTTGTTGGGCAAAATCAAAGAGTATAAATTGACTAAATGAGCGGTTTAAGCTGACGCATCAAGACGTAATTAGTACGGGCCAAGAGATAATCTATATTGGGGTCGGCAATCTGAATTTGTGATTGGAAGAGCCCCGGGTCTGAAGGCAAATAACGCCAGATAATTTTGGTGCCTTCACCGACCTTAGTAACGTCGGCTCTCACAGTCATCATCAATTTCGTTTCTTTGCTCTGGTCGCCGGTGAAGTTACTTTTGATTGTAGATTTGCGGCTCAAGGCAATTTCGGTCACGCCTTCAACTCTGATGGAAGGCTCAATGGGATCGGTGATCGTTATCACCTTAATGTTGTACTTAAAATTGCGGTGGTGCAATGTCAACGCTCTTTGCACCGAAGCGGAGGCAATATGGAGGGGTTGTTTGCTCTCAATCGCAGTTGGAGTATAGGCGACTTTGCCTAATTTGGCCTCTGTCACCGTGCGCAACCAGTTAAGCTCAATTACCGCCCAGATTCGCGGTACGACAAAGATCAGAACCACCAGCAGGCAGGCTATGTTGATCAGTGTTTCGAGGTGTAAAGGTCCTAACAACAAACGTTCCTACAAACTAGCGGCTGATTTGATTTTGTCTTCAAAGCTTACTTTCAGAGCTTATCTTTAGAGCTTACCGTACTTATACCCTTAGTAGAGATTTTCGTACACAAAATAGCTGCCGAAAACCTTGCGAACATAGTCTCTGGTTTCGCGATAGGGAATTTCTTCAACGAAGTAATCCCAGTCACTGCCGCCTGCCGCATGGAAGCGATCTACCCAGCTTTTGACCGCGTTTGGGCCTCCGTTATAACTGGCAACAGCCAGCATGGCGTTGCCATTGAAGCGTTTTAAAGTGTATTCAAGGTAGGCGGTACCGAGTTTGATATTGTTGTCAGGAATGAAAATATCATCCTTCTCCACGATTGGTACGCTGATGCGTTTAGCGACACCAATGGCGGTGGCAGGAAGTAATTGCATCAATCCCATTGCCTGCGAACGGCTTAAAGCTCTGGGAAAATAACGAGACTCTTCGCGAATTAAAGCGTGAATCAAATATGGGTCGACTTTGCGCAGTTGGCCTTGCTCTTTGATGCGAGCGGCATAAGCCCAGGGATAATCAATCTGCCACAAAGGCGAACGAGTTGGCTTGCCGTCTAAATCTTTGCCGGCAGCGCGAATTCCCTCCATAATCAGGCCCTGGTTGAGTAAGAGCCATGAGCGGAAACCGGCCATGTCATCGCGCAGGGCGGCGCTTTCTTTTCCGGCGACTGCATTTAAGGCCTGCTGGCATTCGTCCATTTGTCTGGCAGCAGCCAGTACAGCCACTTCCGGTCCGGCGAAGCGGGCAATTTTTTCAATGTCGAATAAGGCCGGTGGTTCAGGCCAGTTCCAGTTGGTCGTGCTATCAGGGCGATCGGCTTTGGTAGACCAGCCCCTGTCACGGCGCTTTTCTGGAGGTGCACTTAAGAATGCTAATCGAGCCTGTGCTCTGTGGCCATAATAATTGGCCGGATACCGGGCAAAAGCTTGATGGTAAACGGCTTTAGCTCTGGCGTGATCGCCCAGGTGTTCATGTATTTTACCGGCCCAAAAGAGAAAGCGAGCGGCCGATCTATGGGTTTGATAAACCTTCGCCGTATTTTCGGCTGAGTTAGCTAGCTCAATAGCCGTGGCCTTATTTTTGGCTATTCCACCTGGATAGATGTTTTTCAGGCTATGCCAGAACATCCACCACATTGATTCTGGTGCGTGCTCCGAGGTCGGATATTGTTCGACAAGACGTCGAAACAGAGGCCGGGCCTCCTGATCTGATGAGCGGATGGCGATGTTCCACAGAGCGTGATCGAGTTTGACGGGCTTGAGAGCGAGAATTTGTTTCCATACTTGTGCGGTCTCAGCACGTGTCAGGGGGCCGGTAACAACGTCGGCAAAATCATCGTAATATGTAGATTCTGGTGACTGCTTAATGGCGAGCAGCAGGGCTGCAATTGACTCTGCTTTGCGGTGCAATTTTGCCTGACACTGAGCCTTGCGAAACTGATTATTAGTGGTGCCTGATTTTTCAAAAGCAGCTAAGGCCTTGGCGTAATCGCCTTTGCGGTAATAGACCAGGCCAATGCGCTCCAGATCTACTGGCGTGAGAACTGCGCCTTTAGAACCCATGGCCAGCAGTTTATCGGCAACCTCAGCTGAAAACCGTCCGCCTAAACTGTCTTTTAAATAATCGCTAAAGTAAGTTAGTGCTTGGTTGGAATTAACAGCAGAATCAGCACCAGCACTAGCATCTGTTAAAGCCATCTGGCCGAGATAATAATTGGCGGCGGTGGCGTATTCGGTGCCTAAATGTTTTGTGCGCAATGTTAAAAACAGTTCTTTTGCATGTGCAGTGTCTTGCTCTCGCATAAATGACTGCGCCAGTTCGTAGAGTGCACGTGCCTGGGCATCAGGCTTGGCTGCGGGGTCGCGTAGAATGCGCTCCATAAATTCACGAGTTTTCTTTTCATCGCCTTGCACCGTCAACACTTCGGCAATGTGCCACATTGACGAAATATGTAGCAGTGGCAGATTTTGTGACTGGTTAAATAGCGCCATTGCTTCATTTTGGTCGGCACCGAATTGACTGCGGGCAAGCAGCCGGCCAAGCGCGTAAGAGGCCGCCAATTTTTCGGTTTTATTGCCGCCATCGCCTTGCACGAAACTGCGTAGCTTATTGATTGACGCGTCTTTTGCTTCCAGGCCTAATCTGCCGATGGCACCAGAGTAAGCCGGTGAAGGATTTTGCCACAAGAGCATAATTTCTCTGGGAATTTGATGCGCAACGGGAGCCTGGTTCTCGCCCACGCTCGAGTTATGTTTGATTGTCACCGGCCCCGCCAGTGATTTTGGCGGCGCAGCCAGACAGGGCGCCCAATTCGAAACGTTCAACGAGAGCGCATAAAGGGCAGAAAGCAGGCCACATGTGCCGGCTGAAATGGCAATTGCTTCAGCTAATCTCTTTTTCTTGACCATTTCTACTATTTCTAAAACCAATGCCAGCTCAGCAAGGCAAACGCCCAGCAAGGAAAATGCTAGCATCTCTTACGGTCTTACGCCTTTATTCAGGTTTGCTCTTGAGTCCATACTTTGACAACGCCGCTACGTCTCATCCTAAGCCTGAGCAGGTTTATCAAGCCAGCAGCGAAGCGTTGCGTAAAGGCGGCAGTCCCGGGCGAGGCGCACATCGCGTGGCGCTTGACGCTGGACGTTTGCAGTTTGACGGCAGAAGTAACATCGCTAAATATCTCGGCATTAAGGACAGCAGTCGCTTGATATTTACCAGCGGCTGCACGGCCGCCATTAATCTGGTCTTGAACGGCCTGGTAGCAGCGGGGCGACTGCAAGCGGGAAACACTGTTTTAGTCAGTTCGTTCGAGCACAACGCAGTGATGCGGACGCTTACAGCCATTGCTCTGCAATTGAAACTCAATATAGTGACTGCGCCCCCGTTGCCTTCTGGTTTGTTACCTGGGCAATCAGGCGCCATGGTTGACCTTAAATTACTGGCCGAGCTGCTCGATTTGCATAAGCCCGCCTTGTGCGCTTTTACCAGGGCAAGCAATGTCACAGGTGAAGTTCTCGATCTCAAATCAGTCAGTGAGCTTCTCAAAGGTCGGGGCATTCCTCTTTTAGTAGATGCAGCGCAAAGCGCCGGTTCCGTGTCTGAATTTCTTTCGGCCAATCCTGAGGTCTCTTTTTGGGTGACATCAGGCCACAAAGGATTGCTGGGTCCATCAGGCATTGGACTTCTCTATTTGAAAGAGGGAGAAGATCTGGGTCTGACGAATTACGGCGGCACTGGCTCTAATTCGAGTTCTTTTGATATGCCCGATGCCTTACCTGATAGGTTTGAACCAGGAACCGCCGCACCGCACCTAGTGTCAGGTCTGACCGCCGGGGTCAATTTTGTTGCCGCGCAGGCAGCGGCATTGCATCAAAA
>CASBPX010000157.1 GCA_949127735.1 Candidatus Obscuribacterales bacterium
AAAACGAGCCTCCTCTCGTACCGAAAACAGTACGAATATTAATGAGGCAACAGTGATGTCATAGGTTAGATTCTTAGCTGAGGCAATACGCCGGAAAAAAGACTTGACGCCAGTCAGTCACGGACGAAATGGGAAATACCAGACCCGGAGGGCTAAATTTCATTTCCGCGAGAGTGTGGTGAATCAAACAGCGGTGCAGCCTTCCATTACCATCCTCGAATGGATGGATGTAAACAAAACCAAATGCTATTGCGGCTGCTTGTAGAACGGCATCTAATGCCGATTTACTCATGTTTGAATTTGCTTCGGTGAGGCCATCTATGAGATCATCCAGATCTTGGGGGCGTGCTCCAATGAACTCTGGAAGAGGTTCATTGTCAGTTGTCCGCTTGCCCAAGAAGACCGAATCAGCTCGCGGACCAGGTGTTAAGTACCGATAATCACCGACTAAGATGCTATGTAGCCTATTCAGTTCTTCTTTACTTAAGGGATACTCCCCTGCTTGCTGAACTGCTTTGAGCCAGCGCGCACTTGTGCTGGTGATGGGTAGACGTTCACCTTCAATCGCGAAGCTTGCTTGTGTATCCGCCAACAGTAGAAAGCTGGCTGCTCGTGCAATCAGCACCGGGCTTACCTCGCTCAATATTTGTTGCGCACGAACCGAAAATTGTTTTTCGATGAATATATTTAGCGCCACAGTACGTCTAATCACGGGACAAAATCTGCGAGTGCCGAGCAAGTTGTTGCGAACTCGATGTCGTATTGAAACTGTTCCACGGGTGACAAAATATTGCTCACCATCGAGCAGGTCGACGTTCGTTACTTTTCCCGAGTCTGGCACTTCGAGAATCTTTTCTGTCAGGTATTCGTATAGAAACCAAATCTTGCGCACTAGTGGTCCGCTGGGTGCAGACTGTACATATGCTGCGAGTGCTTCTGCTGGAATAGCCATGAAGATGCGCTTTAGAACAAGCAAATCGAGATCTTCGTGTCGAATCGCAAAAACTAGATGTGCCATAACAGTATTTTCTACGGCATATTTGCTATCAAAGATCCACCAATTCTTAGTATCTTTTTTTGCTTGCTTGCTGCGGTGCGCGGACACGCATGAAGGCTTTCTTACAGGAGCTTCCACATTGAGGCAGTGCACAAGCGCAGACATTCCAATGAGAGAAGTGTCTTTTGGGACATGTTTCTCCTGAAAGATGGCAGGACTGGCGAGGTTAAAATCCATGGTGGAAAATCGTTCACTCCGGCGGTATTTCATGCATTATATGCCATTTTGGCGGAAAAAGCGTCACGGTATAGAGAAAGGCGGCACTTCGTAGCCATTTTGGCGGTAAGCGCGGAAAATCATTCACCAACCCGAGTTGCCGGCATTAGATGGCCTTTGACTGTGACCAACGGTCAAATGCCAAACGGGCAAAGGCAGCAATGGCTTTTTCGCGCTCTGCCAATGGTTTGGTGGAATTTTTGACGAAAACAGCTATGCATAAATGCCCTTTATAGTTGGGCAAAGTAATGATGCCAGCATCATTGGTGGCGGCATTGATACCGTCTGTAGTGTCCCATGTGCCGGTTTTGTGAGCTACGACGGTGCCGGGTGGTAAAGCGCCTTTGAGTCTGTGTGGACCTGTTGCAGTCTTCTCCATAATTGCCAGTAAATGCTTTGTAGTCTCCGGCTTTAAAAGTTTGCCTTTATATAATTTCTGCAGCAGGTCGGTTATTGCCGCTGGTGTCATGGTGTTTTCGGGATTGTCGATAAATTTCCGCGCGGCCTTGCTATTTTCCACTTTCGGCACGGCTGCTATAAGTTTGGCAATTTTTTCTTTATTCCACCATTCGGTGACTTTTTCTTTGACGCCGCTGTAGTCGAGAATGAGCTGGCACTCTGTGTTTTTAACATATATCGATGTGCAGCCTGCCGCGTCCAAGAACGCTTGTACCGCTTTCGGGCCGCCGGCTCTCTCTAATAAGATGGCATCAGCCGTGGTATCACTCTGGCAAATTGATTGTTCAAGCAGGTCATCATAGCTGACGTCTAAACCTGCCGCTGGGAAATTTTCAATTAGGGGGCTATGAGCGACGGGAAAGATGTCTTTGGCCGAAAGATGAATTTTGTCTTTCAGCTTGTACTTTCGCTCGTCTACCAGTTTAAGAAATGCAATTGCTTCCACTAATTTGACTACGCTCGCCGTGGGAAAAACATCATCGGCTTTGTATCGCATCGACTGGCCCGATTCTAAATGCACCACCGATGCGCCAAGAATGCCGCCACTCTGGCGCTCAATTTTTAGATATTGAGTCTTAAAATCTGAACTCGTTGGCTGCAAGGGAACAGGTTGGCCTGATTTTGCAAAGGTGTAAGCAAAGGTAATCAGAACTATAATTGCGGCGGTCGCACTTACTGCTATGACTTTCGATACTGAGATCATTCTTTGCGTTGGCGCTCTTACTTTGATGGGGCAATCGACTGCATGATTTTAGCAATTTCTCCAATATGATCATTGACGTGCAACCAATGCCTATCCTACAGTTAACTCGTAGGTTAATTAACTCATTGGTAAACTATGCTCGAAGACAGTCTCAGTCAAACTTTTTCGGCATTAGCTGACCCTACTAGGCGAGCCATGCTGGCTCAATTAAAAGTGGGTGAGTCTAGCGTTTCTGAACTAGCGAAGCCATACAACATGTCGCTACCGGCCGTCACCAAGCACATTAAAGTTTTGGAGAAGGCCGGCCTGATTACTAAAACTAAAGAGGCTCAATGGCGCCCTTGCAAACTAAAAGAGGACGGCTTAAAAGAAGTAGCAGATTGGATTGAAGAGTATCGAGTTTATTGGGAAGCGACTTTCGATCGTCTTGAGGTCTACCTCAAAACCGTGACTGCGGAAAATGATGTGAAAGAAAATCACGAGAAGCAAGGAAAGCAAGTAAGGAAAGCAAGTAAGGAAAGCAAGTAAGGAAAGAAAAGAAAGGAAAGAAAGATGTCCGCAAAAAATGAAACTGTAAAAAGCAAGACTAACGAGTTGAGATTGACCAGGCTATATGACGCGCCTATTCAGGTCGTTTGGGATGCCTGGACAGATCCGGCCCAAGCTGCTCAATGGTGGGGACCACGCGGGTTTACGATCACCACACATAGTAAAGATTTGCGCGTCGGTGGACATTGGCATTACACAATGCACGGTCCTGATGGTGTCGACTATCCCAATAAGACAAAATATCTGGAAGTAGAAGATTGCGCCAAGTTAGTCTATGACCACGGCGCAAATGATGATCGGCCGCCGATGTTTCGTGTCACCGTGCTTTTTTCTGAAAGCAGAAGTAAGACAAAGATGGACATGTGCATGACTCTGCCGACGCCAGAAGCAGCCGAGGCTACTCGCAAATTCGTTAAAAAAGCAGGTGGTAATGCCACCTGGGATCGCCTCGCCGAATATTTGGAGCAGGCCTCCACTGACAAGGAAATATTTGTCATCAACCGCTCTTTCGACGCACCAATCGATTCAGTTTTTGAGATGTGGATAAATCCCGATCATTTATCAAAATGGTTGCCACCACCCGGATTTGCCATGCAGCTGATCAAGTGTGACATCAAAATTGGTGGCAGTTCTTTCTACTGCATGAGTAACGCTGCAGGGATGAAAATGTATGGTCGTTCGCACTATTTGAAATTTGAAAAGCCCCAGGACATTGCCTACACGCAAGAATTTTGTGACGAAAATGAGAATGTAACAAGGCATCCAATGGCTCCAACCTGGCCAGCTACCATGCTCACCACTGTTAGTTTTGCTGCCGAAGGTCCCGAGCAAACCCGCGTCACTATTTCGACCGAATGTTATGGTGATACAACACCAGAAGAACTTGCGACTTTCGTTAGCGGACGAGGCGGCATGACTATCGGTTGGACAGCTTCATTCGACAAGCTTGAAGAGTATTTGGTGATTGCTAAGTCGTAGTCGAAGGTACTGAAAAAACATAACAGGGTGCTCTTATTGTTTTTAGATCTAGAACGTATACGTTTTAGATCTGAAAACTGATCCCCATTCCATCTAATCTTGCGCACCCTGGGTGATCCTAATTCACCTTCGCTTCTAAACAAGCCTTGACTGCCGGTTTCGACATTAGCTCGCTGAGCGTCAGCGGCGTCTTTTCTATTCGCGACAAAATCATGCCGCAATAAATCCATTGCTCCTCATTAGTTAATCCGAGATTATCGTCAATCAGCGCAAATTCATTTTGTAAGCCATCAAGTTCTTTAGCACTGTCATTCAGCGGTGGTTTGCGCATGCGTTCAACGATATCGAGTACCAGCTTGCGCCGCTCATCGAGAGTGCTCTGAAACTTTGGGCCGATATAGCTGCTTTTGTCTGCAATCATCTTGGCATAGACCTGCTCCAGCCAGCGTTCGAATTCTGAGCTGAAATTTGAAGTTTGCAGAATCTTGCGCAAGTTTTCTTCAGTGACTATGTGGGGTGCAGGAGCACCCGGATAAACGTAACTGATTGGCTGACCCGCGAGCATTTTTGCAAAGCTGTCATAGTATCCCCAGGTGTTTTCTTGCCCAAGTTGCTGGGCCAAGGTCGCATTGCTTGGCGCCAGGTCGCGCAGCAGTGCGTCTCTAACAACAAACACTTCGTGCGGATTATCTTTGCAACCTCCAATTGCTTTCAGTTTATTCTGTACGCCGGCATGTTCACCTTTGTCGATCAATAACCCGACCATAAAACCTGAAGTTGCTTCGACTACAGAATCTCCTGCTACCCAATAGTGCTCAGATGTGGGTGAGATTTTGTCGAAACTGGCTGCCCAGGTGGGGTCGCCTGGTATTGGCTGCGCGTAAGCCATAAGCTTGGTGTTATTCCATGGCCAGCTTCTGACTTCGTTGCGCAGTTGATCGCCGTAGTTTCCTAGAAGTACGGCGCTAACAAATTGACTGCCAAGACCGGCTCCCAGGCTATGACCGGTAACGTAAATATGTTCGGGGGCGGGATATTTCTGCTCAAGATATTTGCAGCATGCAGAAATTGGTCCAAGCATTGTTGGCAGTGCTTCAGCAAATCCTTCTGTCACTTTACCGACTTTGCTAATCAATGGCTGTTCAATTTGTTTGCCGCCACGAAGGTCTGTAATCCAGTCTGCGTTGCCCCGTGCATCTCCGATAAAATCTTGTGCTTTCCAAACTGTCTTGCTCAGCGCTGACCCGCTGCGGCTGCCGCGAAAAACAATATGAGCGTCGTAGCCCGTGGCAGTCTTCTTCATCAGCACAAAGCCCATAGGGCTCCAGGCGGGTTCAGACTTGCCGGCAACTCCTGTGCCTCCTTCAAACACAATTAAGTGATCGTCGCCTGTAGGATATTCGCGAATCTGAAAGCGCTCTACATCATTAAAAGGAAAACTTGTCGGCTGTGATCGGTAGCGAATGCCTTCGACTGATTTGATGTTGCTGGTGATATACGCAGGCGCAAGCACAGCCAAAAATCTTTCACCATCGCGATTAAATGTGGGTAGCCTGGCGTCAATTTGCTTGTAGTTAGTGAGGATCGGGTCAAGTTTGGTATTGCTGTTTTGCCAGCTTCGTGCGGCATTTGGACCTGTGTAAAAGCCACTGCCTGGTACCTCCTGGTTAGATGCACTGTTGAGGGTGGAGGCATAGTCGTGAGTAAAACGGCAGATATTGTCGCGGCGGTCACTGCCAACGCGAGACATAATGTCGTACCAGGGGTCTAGTGGCAGGCACAGAGACTGGTGATAAAGCTGATAGGCTAGGGTGCACAAGTCTAAATTGAGAATAGACTCAGGAACGGCCTGCTTTACCGATTCTGTCTCGTCTGCCAAGGCCGGCGCAGTGACCAACAGGGCGAGAACTGCCCAAAACGTAATGGCAAGACTCTTAAATTGGTCAGGCCGGTGCAGATGTATTCTTGTGAGCATCTTAGTCTTCCTTGGTTTAAAAATTCTTTTGCTTCTCTGCAAATGCCATAGCTACTTTTAGTTTTTCCAGATGTTGATCTACGGTTTTTTGTCCACCGGCAAATTCATAATTATCAAAGAAAGCAAAGACTTCTTCGGCTAGCTCAGCGTCTATAAGCCCGGTCACACCTTCAACCAGCCTGGTCATAATCAAGCTGGGGTAAGTTTTGTTTATCTGCTCCCAATTGCCTTTGACAAATTTCCAGCTAACTTGTCTGCCCCGCGGGTTGAGCATAATATTGCGCACCAGATATGGAGAGTTCTGCCCTTTTACTTCGCCGGCCAGAGTTTTGGCCATTGTTTTTAGCAACAATTCTTCTTGCTGGAACTGGCCAAGCGCATACATATAGCGCTCTTGCTCTTGTGGTGAGCTGCCGTTTTTGAACAGCGTCTCAAATTGTTCATAGCGTTTTTGATCACCGGTATGAGCAAGAATTGTCACTACAGAAGAGAGCACATCTGGTGGCAAAATTTTCTCGCCACTTAAATGTTTATCGTATAGAAGGGCCGCTTGCTCTTGAATAACTGTGTCACCGCCAGTAGTGCCCAGAACCAAAATAGCGATGCCTCGCAATTGTTTAGTTAGCTCACTTTCACCGACGGATGCTTCCCAGCCAAGGCGCTTGTAGGTAGGGCCAAGGAGCTCTCGGGCCAGCTCTTTTACTTTCGCATTCTGTTGAGCGTTCGCATCAAATATTCTTTCGCAATATTGCAGGGCTGACACAATCACTGTCCAGACATTTTTGTCTGTTTCATCTTTAAATAGTTTGATCACTTCGAAAAAATCATTCAGTGCAACGGTGCCATTAATAGTCAGTGCCCACAAATCGCCTACCAGGTTAAAGCGTTCAAGTGTGCTTATGCCACCATTCTTTGCGTTTTCAGAGCCACCGTTGTAACTACTGGCCAGAAGTGTCTTCATCGCCGCGAGTAAGTCGCTGCTGTAAGCTACGCGATAAAATCCGCTGCCGCCGGCGTTGACGATTACCCATTCAATTGCACCATTACTATTACTACTGCCGATGCTTACTTCTGTCTTTTTCTCTGTTAAAAGCAAACGCTGCTCCACCAGATTGCTGTCACCTTTCATTTTTGCTTTCAGTAAAATCGGCACCTGATAGCATTCTTTAGCATCACCATCGAGATATAGAAATCGTCTCTGGCTGATTGTCAGTTTATTATTCTCACTGGCTAAAGCGACGCTGATGAGCGGATAACCCTCCTGGAAGATCCATGAGTTCATAATTTCTTGTACTGGTTCTTGAGACGCCGCAGCCAGGGCCAGCCAGAGATCGCTAGTTTCTGTATTGGCGTGTTTGTGCTTATTGAGATAACTATTTACACCACTTTTGAATTTCTCTGCACCGATATATTGCTCCAGCATACGCAATACTGATGCGCCTTTTTCATAAGTAAGCACATCAAACATGCCATTGGCTTCTTCCGGCGCGCGCACCGGAAATTCGATTGGTCTGGTTGCGCGCAGGCCGTCTGTGGCAAATGCCATGGCGCGCGACACGCCAAAAGTTTCCCATCTTTTCCATTGTGGTTTGAAATTATCTACTGCCACCAGCTCCATAAATGTAGCAAAGGCTTCGTTCAGCCAGATGCCGTTCCACCATTTCATTGTGGTTAAATTGCCGAACCACATGTGTGCAAGTTCGTGCGCCACTACGTCGGCGATGCGCTCCAGCTCTGCGTGAGAGGCTTGCTCAGTGTCTACCAGCAAGGCGCTTTCGCGATAGATAACGGCGCCTAAATTTTCCATGGCACCAAAGGCAAAATCTGGTACTGCGATCATATCCATTTTGTCGCCAGGATATTTGATGCCATAATATTTGTTGAAAAATGACAGGGCGGCCGCACCGATTTCTAAAGCAAATTTGGTCAAATGCAATTTACCCATAGGTGCGTAAATGCGCATAGGAATGCCGTCTACCATCACAGCTTCGCTTGCTTCCAGCTTTCCAACAATAAATGCCACTATATAAGTAGACATTTTCATGGTTTCTTTGAAGGTTATGGTTTTCTTGCCGTAATCATCAATAGTTTCATTTTCAATGGCAGTATTCGATAGAGCCGTCAAATCTTGGTCGACATACAAAGTTAGCTTAAATGTGGCTTTGAAAGCCGGTTCATCAAAGCAAGGGAAAGCACGCCTGGCGTCGGTGGCCTCGAACTGCGTCAGCGCTATCCAACTTTTTTCGCCATCGCTCAGTGTCTGGGCGCTGCGATAAAATCCGCGCAGTTTGTCGTTTATTTCGCCCGCAAACTGAATATTTAATTGCCAGTTACCAGCACTCAGTTCGGCGTTGAATGTTAAAGTGGCTCTCTCGGTTGCAGGGTCGATTTGAGCAACACCAGGAACGATAATGCCGTCTTGTTCGGCTGTGACACTATCGATTGTGAGATCGAGAGCATTGAGCAAAATTGTTTTTGTCGCAGATGTGACGTTGACAGCGATAGTTTCGCTACCGGTAAAAGTGAAAGTCGCAAGATCAGGCTTGAGGCTGATGGCATAGCGCTCTGGTATCACCACCGACGGAAGGCGATATGACTTTTCTTTTTCCAGCGTGGCCTGATCTTTCGACATTTAAAGCAATCTCCCTCAATAGCGGAAGGCATGATATCACGCCATTTTAGCTATCGAGGGAGAACAATGAATTATTTGATTGAAAAAGACGAGTTAATTAAATACCCAGATATCTGCGCACTTGTGTGAATACGCCTGGGTTGTTGGTGTGAACATAATCTAGAAATTCTGGGTTGTTGTAAGTTTTCCAGCTGTAGTCGCCGTAGTAGTTATTGTGGTGATAAGAATTCCATTGAGCTCTCAGTTGGTCATTCATGGCCTTGCGTTCAGCTTTGGATAAACGAGCTGAAGAGTATTGGTTCCAGTGGTTGGCAAGATAAGCTTTTTGCTCGTTCCAATCTGATGGATAGGCGGCGAGATGGTGGCGTTTGTATGCTTCTTTAAGTTCCTGACGCTGCCAGTGCTTCATTTGATCGCGTTTATAGCCATAGTGGCCGTAATCGCGGTGATCCCAGTGATCATTGTCGGCCATTGCTGGAGCAATTGCTCCACCGCACACCAATACAGTGGCGATCAATTTGATAGTAACTTTATACGACATGTGCACTCCATAGAAGTTTGAAATAATTGAGTTTCAAAGCGTTAGCTGAAATTGTCTGGTTATTCTAACCTGCACGGTCGAAATTTTATTGCCGCAGCAAAATCCCTCAATGACGCATTTTGTTCATTGAGGGTTTGCTTACTTTACCGATGGGCGCTCAGTTTCGCTTACGCGGTGAACTAAAATCCTAGATAAGAGCGCACTTGCGTGAACGTACTAGGATTGTTGTTGTGCATATAGTCTAAGAACTGGGGATTGTTGTAAGTATTCCAGTTCGGAGCGCCTCTAAAGTTTGGATTGAATGAGCTGTACTGGTTGCGCATCTGCAATTCAAGAGCTTGGCGTTGAGCGGCTGAATATCTGTTATTGCGGTGATTCCAATTTCTGGCATAAAACGATCTTTGGTTATTCCAATCGCTTGGAAAATTATTATTGTTGTAACGCGCAGCGCGTCTCATTTGTTGCTTATGTTTTTGTTTTTTCCAGCCGCGATGGTTGCCATTGTCGTGACGGCCCCAGTTGCGATCGTGGTCGTGATCGGCCAGTGCTGGCGTAATTGATGTGGCAAGCACGATCACGCTGGCAAATATTTTTAGCGTTCCAAATTTATACATATGTGCTCCAAAAATTGATTAGTTGTCAAACGACTTTCTAAAAGTTAGGCGGGTATCTCATACCTGCATTTGTATGTTTTGACGCTGGAGGTTACGGAAGGTTCCTCTCAGAATTAGCTTAAAAAATTAACAGTGCCCTCCTGTTGAGGTGAGCACTGTCAACTTAGCCTGCTTTATCGTCTAGTTGCTGATATAGCGTCTTACTTGGGTGAATAAGCTTGGGTTGTTGGTGTGAACGTAGTCGAAAAATTCGGGATTGTTATATGTGTTCCAGGTGTAAGCACCGGTATAGCCATTTTTGTGATAGGCATTCCATGAATTTTTCATTTCCAGTTCAAGAGCGGCGCTGTCAGCGGCGGCGAAGCTCGGATTGCGATGATCCCAATTACTGCTGAAATAAACTCTCTGGCCGTTCCAATCGCTTGGGTAAGTTGTCGTTGTTGTTGTTGTGATATTGCCGTTGGATTGTTGCAAGCGAGCTTGTTTGTGCCAGAAATGTCTGCTGTGGCGGCGCTCGTGACGGTCGCGATGATCATTATCATCATGGTCATGGTCAGCCATGGCGGGTGTGACAGCGGCGGCGAGCACGAGGGCTGCAGCAACCATCTTCAATGTTTCAAATTTAGGCATGTAATCTCCAACGTGTATTAACAGTTGTCAAATAATCCGCCTGAGCGGTATTTGCTTTATGTTTTGCATGCCGACGCGCCACGGGGTCGAACGTTCCGTAAACTTTGATGTCTCTGGCGCGAAAATAACTTTCAAGGCTTAAAGCAATAACGGGTTTAAAGCGTTAGCATAGAGGCCGCGTATATTCGTCCTTAATCAGTCAGGAGCTAGTAAAGCTATGGTAGAAGTGCAGGCAAACGCCGTTGCAACCATCAAGGAATTGGCCCGCCAACTCAGAGTCGACAGCATTCGCTGCACTACCGAAGCAGGCTCCGGTCACCCAACCTCATCAATGTCAGCTGCCGATATCATGGCCGTGCTGATGACCAAGTACCTGAAATACGATTTCAGCAAACCAGAGCATCCGGTCAACGACCGTCTGATTTTCTCCAAAGGTCATGCCTGTCCTTTGCTTTATTCAATGTACAAAGCAGCTGGAGCAATTACCGATAACGAACTGATGACCCTGCGCAAGTTTGGCTCACGGTTAGAAGGTCACCCGATACCTAAGCTTTTGCCCTGGGTAGACGTTGCCACAGGCTCGCTTGGTCAGGGATTGCCCATGGGTGTGGGTATGGCGCTGGCCGGTAAATACTTGGATAAATTGCCTTACAAAGTCTGGGTATTGCTGGGCGACAGTGAAATGGCAGAAGGTTCTGTATGGGAAGCTATGTCATGCGCATCTCACTACAAGCTCGACAATATGGTTGCCATTCTTGACATGAATCGCCTCGGTCAACGCGGCGAGACTGCCTTTGGTTGGAATTCTTCTTTATATGCCGATCGTGCCAAAGCATTTGGTTTCCATGTTATCGAAATTGCCGGACACGACTTTGATCAAATTGATGAAGCATTGCAAGAAGCCAGTGGAATAACTGGTCAACCGACAATCATTATTGCAAAGACTGAAAAAGGTCATGGCATTCCTCTTACAGCCAACCAAGATAACTGGCACGGTAAGCCGCTTTCTAAAGAGCAAGCTGAAGAAGCCGTGAAATTGCTTGGTGGTGTCACCAGCATGAAAGTGGCTGTACAAAAGCCTTCAGACCCACCGCCAGCTAAGAAAACCACATCAGAAATTACTGGTTGCGGCAAGTTTATTACTCCTGCTTATTCAAACCCTGCGGCCACTAGAGAAGCTTACGGCGACGCGCTGAAAGCCTTGGGTGGAGCACATAGTGATGTAGTGGTGCTCGACGCTGAAGTAGGCAATTCTACTTATTCAGATAAATTTGCCAAAGCGTACCTCGATCGTTTCTTCGAAATGTATATCGCAGAGCAACTAATGGTTGGTGTGGCAATCGGCTTATCTACTCGCGGTAAAAAAGTATTTTCTTCTACCTTCGCCGCCTTCCTCTGTCGTGCTTATGACTTCATTCGTATGGCTGCCATTTCACGTGCCACCATTAAACTTTGTGGCTCCCACGCAGGCTGCTCCATTGGTGCAGATGGCCCATCACAAATGGCTCTTGAAGATCTGGCAATGATGCGCGCCATTCATGGCAGCACCGTGCTTTATCCATCTGATCCAATTTCTACCGCGAAACTGGTGGAAAAAATGTATGGTGTGGAAGGTGTTTCATACATGCGCACCACTCGCGAAAAGACTCGCGTGCTCTACAAAGACGACGACGTCTTTGAACTGGGTGGCAGCAAAACATTGCGCACCTCGGCCGATGATATGGTCACTCTAATTGGTGCTGGTATCACATTGCACGAGTGTCTCAAAGCTTATGATGAGCTGAAGAGCCAGGGTATTGCAGTGCGCGTGATTGACCTCTATTCAATCAAACCAATCGATGCTAAAACTCTCAGCACTGCTGCACGTGAAACAGGCACATTGATTGTAGTTGAAGATCACTGGCCGGAAGGTGGTATGGGAGATGCGGTGCTTGATGTATTTGCACCAAAAGGCCCACCAGCTCGCGGCAGCAAAATTGCGGCATTCGACAAACTGCCTAAGGTCGTTAAAATTGCCGTGCGTGACATGCCTGGCTCAGGCTCACCAGAAGAGCTGATGGATGCCGCCGGCATCACCGCCAATCACATCGTTGCTACTGTGAAATCTCTGATTCCATAGCGCGTCAAATTAGGATCTTAAAGAAACTCCTCCAACAATTTAATGCTGGAGGAGTTTTGATTTGCGGCCGACTTAGAGAGAATTACTCGGGGCTGGCAGTGCGTTTGTTCAGCGAATTCTTGGTGATTTTGAGACTGACCTTATTGAGGTCTTTTTCAATTTTATTTTCGTCGGCATAGCTAAGTTTGCCGCCATTTTTTTCTTTGGCTTTTTCGATTTTGGCGTTGATATCAGCAATATCTTCGCGCAAATGATCTGCTTCTTTTAGAGTCAGTTCGTTTGATTTTTGACTCTTGTTGATTTTAGCGGTCAATCTTTCGATACGCATAGTGATGGTCACTTTCGGTTTCGCTGAAGCTTCAGTGACAGAAAGCAAAGTGCTCATTCCGGTTGCCATCATCAGGCTCAAGCAAAAGCTTGCCACTTTAGTAAAATTCATTGGTAATCCTCTAGAACGTAAATACTAGAGACAATCTTAGCTCAATTCAGCGGTGTTGAAAGTCTGTTCAGAAGGTATATACAGCTACAGATGAGCCTTAATATTGACGTATAATCCTGCAAACGCTTGAAGGACATTGACATGAAGGAATTCGCCGCCTATAAGGCACCATTTTATACATTCTTCTCGGCCCCTTTTTACCGCGACCTTTTGAAGAATGGCAAGGGCGTAGGCATTCTCTACCTCCTCATTTTATCTTCCATATTCTGGTCGATGCAGACGGCTAAAATATTTGCGGTCATGCAAATGGGCGTCAATGGACCCGAAGTCACTCAGTTCGTTGCCCAGATACCGGTGATGAAGACTACAAATGGTAAGTTCAGTATCGATAAATCTTCGCCCTACATCATTTTCGACGAGAAAAAGGGGCCTGGCATTGTCTTCGACATCAAGGGCAAAATGAAAACATTGGCTGACACCAAGGGTGCCACGGTGCTGGTAACCGAAGACTATTTGGTGGCTAGAAAATCAACAGGGGTGGAAGAGTCAATTCCATGGGCTAAGTTTCCCGATTTTGCCGTTACAAAGGCTATGGTGGAAGATTGGCGCGGCAAGATAACACCCATTTGTACAGCGGTAGTGTGGGCCACGGGGATTTTTGTCTGGTTCGGCCATGTAGTGCTGGCTTTGATTTATGGGCTAGTTGGTCTCATATTTGACAAACGCAAGGTTGGTTTTCGCGCCATGATGAGGCTGGCTGCTTTTGCTATGACGCCCAGCATCATTTTTTCAGTGCTGCAAGAATTAACGGGCTTTCGCGTTCCGCTATATGCGCTGATTTCGATCATCATGCAGATTGGGTTCATGTATTTTGGTTATCAGGCTTTCGAAAAAGGTGAAGAGGCCTTATCTGCGCCAGGTCTGGTCTAGCGGTCCAGCAACGGGCTGCGTAAACGCTTTGATGTGGTCTGGACTTCAGCTTCTTCAGCCTCAGGTGCACCACTGGCGGTTACACCGCTGATGGCACCAATCGCGCCTAATTGTTGCAATACGCTGAAAACAATATCGTAAGCGTTTTGCAAATGGTGCAGTTTGTCCATCACACCATCATAATGGTAGACAATGGCATTGGCATTTTCAGGAATGCGCAACTTGGGATAAGTCTGGGCTGCTTTGGTCTCGATATGCAATAGAGTTGGCGGTTGCAAGAGGATTAGTTCGCGCATTTGCACGTCGAGGAAAAGTTCTTGGATTTTTTGAGGATCAGTACCTTGAATCATAAATTTGCCGTCGAATAACGCGTCTTGAATTTGCAAATCTTGCATGCCCATAGCTTTACCGATTTTGTGATGTCCTTTTTCTTGGAAAATAGAAAAAGCGAAATCGTCGGAAGGCGGATAGCAGACCAGTACAGTGTTGCTGGCGCCTTTTTTGCCATAGCGAGACTCGGGAGAATAAACGACTTTCAGGCTGGTATCTTCCAGCGGGACTGAAAGTGAAATTAGTTTGCCTTCGTCTTCACCGCTGTCGGTTAAAACTTTGCCGTTTTTTTCGTCAGCGAAATTTCTCCAAACATACTCCCAACCAAAGAGGTCGCTGTGAAATTTCATGGTCATGCTCCGCTTTTATAAGACAGCATAGATTTTAGGCAAATAACACGCCGCTTTGCAAGGCCGTGTGTCTTATCTGGTTTACAAGACTAGGTGGCGAGGGGGTACCTCTTTTTGGCGCCTAAGAAATTTTACAACTGTGCGCCCTGAAGGCGCGAAGGAGGATTTGATGTAGAAGTTGAATCCAACATAGCGCCATGCTGCGCAGGAGATGGAGGTGGGCCCTCCGAAGTAGC
>CASBPX010000158.1 GCA_949127735.1 Candidatus Obscuribacterales bacterium
CCTCTGGTAGTGGTCAAAAATTTCCAGTTTATTTTCACATTGATTCCATGCCACCAGGGCAAAAACAGCAGAATGGCGTAATCATATTAGCTTAGCAAAACAGCTAAGCTTAGCAAAACAGCTTAGCTTAGCAAAACGACGCGTTATACTGCTAAAGCTTCTTTCTCAGCAGGCAATCATGAGTGACGATATTCAACTGATAGTGTTCGACATGGGGCATGTCTTTATCGATTTTGAGTGGGAAGCTGTCTGTCAGGGCTTCTGCGATCGTGCCGGCATCAGCCAGGAACAGTTCAAACCGATCTTGCAGCATATAGGCTCTCTTGGCTATGAACACGGGCATATTGATACCGTCAATTTTGTCGCCGCAATTAATCAGCAAATGGTGGCACACGGCAGTGCTCCCATTACCGAAGCAGAATTTCACACACTTTGGAATGCAACTTTTCGCGAAAATTTAGCCATGGCCGAACTGATGCAAGCTTTAAAAAAACGCTACAAACTTTATCTACTTTCAAATACAAATGAGGCGCACTGGCAGTTTATCGACACAACCTATCAGGTTAATCGCCATTTTGAAGAATTGATTTTGTCTTACGAAGTTGGTCACGTTAAACCGAAACACGACATTTATCACGAAGTCTTAAAACGCAGCGGTATGCGCGCTGAACAGTGCGTATTTATTGACGACTTACCGCCAAACGTCGCCGCTGCCGCGGAAGTAGGAATGAATGTGGTGCATTTTCAAGGCATTGAAGACCTTGTTGTCCGATTGCAAGCTATGGGTGTCACGGTTAATTGACCTGGCAAAAACCGTTTTTAAAACAAATTTTCCACACCCGATTTGGCGCCGGCATCCATTTGCAATTCCTGGAAAGTGTTCACTCTTTTGTAGTCGGTGGGCAGATTTAACCAATCTTTGCCTGGCGTCACAACTAAACATTTTTCAGTCATCAAAACCAGTTTGACACCATGGTTGAAATTAATAAAGCGGAAAAAGATCGGCAGAGTAGTGCCGTTTGGTAGTCCATAAATACATGCAAGCAAATTCAACGCCGGGGCGGGCACCGCCACCTGCGCGCCTTGATATTCGGCCGAACGAGCTTGCATTCTGCTGATAAAACCTTGATTGCATTGTTCAAGCTGCGCGGCGGAATATTTCTCGTCTGTGGACATGTCAACGCAATCTAGGCCGTGAACGACTTTGCGCCCGCGTTTGTGCAAGGGAATATTGGAGACATTTGGCATGCCCCCAAAAACAGAAAGTGATTTCATCAGAGCGTCCGCAGGATGGAATTGCGCGGTTGTGGCATACCAGATCGACCGAGAACGGCTTGAGAAGCCGATTGGCTGCCACAAGGGGGGGCGGGCCACAAAAGTTATACCAGACCGCGGGCAAAAGGCTCGCAAACCGGAGCTACTAACCAGCACTTCGAAATCACCGAGTAAAATGCTGGTTTGCTTAAGAGACCATACTTGTCCGGCGCCTGGTGGTGGCAACAGCGCAACCTTATGGGCAGACGCATTAGGCGGATTAGCAGCAATCGCTGTTTGCGCGCCAGTCGTGATTGCGAACAAAAAAAGAACGAACAATCTTGTTTGACGAAGAGATCGCAAATTTCTTTCCCTGCCAAAGGTCAGTCTGTATTTTCAATTTGACTCCTGATTGACCTTTGGCATTATTCCCTTCTTGCCTGCGACTTTTACACTGGTGGGCAATTGCGCCACCTGCGCTAATCGACTTCAAAAAGTGCGCTAGAGAAGTTGCAGTTAACCTTTCATTCAGAGAAGAAATTTCGTGTCCGCAGCAAAAAGCTGTAAATTCAACCAGAGCTTGAGGCCCAACCAGCGTATTAAAACCAGCTTTAATTGCGTATATCGAGAAGCACGTATATAAATTCAGACTTTCTTCAGCATTGAGTTAGCTTCTAACAAATTGCTGCTCTTAATTACTAACTGTTCATTTGAGCTGACTATGACACTGATCTAAGTTCCATATGTTCTCAAAATTCTCTTTTCTTACAGCTAGTTTTAAATCTAAACACATCAGTCCCCTCTACTCGCCAAGTTTCCCAGTCCAGCAATATGCGTGGACAACTTGAGCCGGGACTGCATTAGCAGGTCATCTAAGCCTGTTACACCAAACTCAAATGGAGATCCTGATGGACCATTGCCAAAAACAACGCATCAAAGTCAACACGCTGCACGGCGCCCTTTCTCTCGTCGGCGGCATTTTCTGCTGGTTTCTTCTCGGAGCGGCAGCCACCAGATTCGGCTGGGATATTTCTCCCACTCAGATTCTCATGGTCAGCGCCCTTGTCACAGGGATCGGCTGGTTCACATCTAAGCCCATGTTCAGGTTCACTGAAGAGTGCATGACCATGAAGAAAGGCCGCACCGAGCGCACCAACCAACCGGTGAAAGCCAGTCCTCCACTCAATCGCCTCGGAAGCGCCAGACCCGCTACCGCCGTCAAGACTCTCAAAGCCCCAGCCGAATGCCCCATTCAGATGACGCAAGGCGGCAAGCTTTTCGACCAGGGCGGAGTGGTTGTCACCATCAACAAAACCGACAGCGGTCGCACTGTTCTCGTCTCGATGAAGGGTGTCAGCAGCAGTCAGTTCAAGGCTAATAACGGCGCTCGCGCTCGTCTGGAAAACATCCCCGGCATCAAGTGGTCTTTCCCCAAGAACGACACAGCCGCAGGCATTCGCACCATCGAAGGCACCATCGCGCCCACTGCGGCCGATGACAAAGTTGCTGCAAATCTGATCGAAATCTGCAGCCGTCTGGCTTAAACATTTCGCCGGCCTTGAGCGCGTTATGAGAACAAACGCCTCAAGTGCCGGCTTTTTGAGCCGCACGCATTTCACTTCACTCAAGAGGGGAGGCAATTGCCTCTCCTCTTGTTTCCCTTGGCAAACTCGAATTGCCACCGCAGACAATGCTGTTTTTCTACTCGTCACTTTTTTAAACAATTACTAGTAAACTGGTCTACTACTCATATTTGAGTGACCATTCCTGGATCGAACGGCGCGTAAAGAGTCCAATGCCAATCACTACCGATAATTAGTGTTTTTTATCGGGCAGGTCGCGTAAAAGCTTGCCAGACACCTTATCTGCGGCCTGCACAGCCACTACTTGATCAAAATAGTTTCGCCCGCCCCCAGCGTCACCGTGGAACGTCGACTTGTAAATTTTCTCGGCTTCGACTGCGCCCAGACTCAGCCCGGTACGAGCATCGATCATTCGCGCGCTAACGATAAACGTGTACCTGTTGGCCATGGTAGAGGTCGCCCAACCGACTTCATCAAGCCCGCCACAAAGAATGTAATCCGCGCCCAAATTCTTACCAAGCTTTTGCCACTGGGCGGTGGTCCAATTTTGCGAACTGTTCAAATGAGTGATTAAATTCTCTTGCTGCAAAGCCTCCTGCACTACGCGTGGCCCCAGAACACCGTCGCCCAGACGACTTCTCACCTTGCGGAAAAGACATTCAGTAAATTTGTTTTCAATGCCAGCCAGTTCGGCGGGGTTTTTGACCCATCCCCACAAAACGTTCATTCCGGCCGTATTTTGTACTTGCACCTTAAGCGGAGCAGCAAATGGCAAAATAGCCACCGTCATGGGCGAAGAAACACCGGCACGTTGCACTTTTGCTGGGTCTGCGCCAGTTGTGACGCCGCCTTGCACAGCTGGAACAGCCGGAGCAGCGGGAACAGTCGGCACTGTAGAAATCACTGGTGGTGCCACTGCAACTGTTGGTGGTGCAACAACCACCGCTGGCGTCACTACATTTGGTGCAGCCGGCTTGCTCTCGGCCATGCCCGGGCGCGGAGCGGTGGGAAGCGAAGCCAAAATCAAATCGTTGCCTTTCCATGCACTTTTCAAGACAGGAGTTTGCATAATGCCGCGCTCGCGCAAAACCGTCTCCTGTACTTTATCTTTCATAAAGCCGTAAGCTTCACCGAGTTTGGTGGCAGATCCTTGTTTGCGCAAACCATCAATTAAAAAACGAGTGAAGACGCTATTGGGTTGATCTTTTAATTCCCACGAAACCTGGTTCGGCATACTGGAACAAATTACCAATTGTCCCGTGCCCTGGGCCACCATGGCTGCGTCCACATTAGTGACGCGACTCAATCCTTTCGACTGGGTGTCTGCCGCGCCGCTGTGGCAAGCATCGAGAATCAGCACTACCCGGTCTGAGTGCACCCGTCTTTTAATCGTACCAATCAAATCTTGCATTTCGATGCCGGTGGTGTACAAATCATCAACGTCGGTATCATGTGCTACGAGATAATTTACTCCTTCGATGTCCATATCGGCTGGGCTACCGTGGCTCGAAATGAAGATCACGACAAGATCGTCAGGGTTGGCCATGTGTGGCAACCACTTGCTACCCAGTTCAGACATGATGCGCTTTTGCGTGGCTTCTCCATCGGTAAGCAGCTTGACGTGATCAGCGGCGAAATTGCCCTCTTTAATCAAATATTGACTGAAATCTTGCGCATCTTTAGCAGCGTAAAGCAATTTGAGCTTCGGATTTTGAAACTGGCTGATACCAACCACCAGCGCCCATTTGTCTTTAATCGGCCGATTAGGATTTGATTGATCTGCTATAGGTGCTGCGAGCGTAGGAGCGGGAACCGTCAAGATTACTGCCACAAATAAACTGGTAAAAAACCTCATCACTACTCCATCGACAATGGTCAATTACATTCTCTTACGGCGCAACATTCCCACTCCTTTGAATTTTATCTCGGTGCGCAGACAAAAAAACCGACCCCGAGAGATCGATTTTTTCGTTTCACTTTTTAAACTAGTTAAAGAGCAATACCACCATCAACGTTAATGACGCGTCCGGTAATCCATCTGGCATCAAATGAGGCAATAAAGGCCACCACGTCAGCAATGTCAGCTGGTTCGCCCAGACGTCCCAGAGCGGTTTTGTCAATAAAATATTGATGTGATTCGGCTGGCAGTCCATCTTTCATCATGTCGGTCACGGTAACGCCGGGCGAAACAGAATTGACTGTAATTTGTCTTTTGCCCAGGTCGTGAGCCCAAATGCGCGAAAGTGTATCAAGCGCTGACTTTGTAGCGGAATAAATGCTGGCACCGGCCATGGTAGCATCGGCCGCACCGGAAGAAATATTGATAATGCGTCCGCCATCATTTAGGTGGGGCAGAGCTGCAATCGTTGTAGCTATAACACCTTTAACGTTAACGTTGAAAACTCGATCGTAATGTTCGAGAGAAACATTCTCTAATGGCGCCTGCTCAAAAACTCCGGCATTATTGACGAGAATGTCGATTTTCCCCCACAGTTTAGTGACTTCAGCCACTAATTTTTCATTGTCTTGGGCAGATGCGGCATTGGCTTTAACGGCAATTGCTTGCCCACCAAGCTCAGCAATGCCGCTTACTACTTTGTCTGCGGCCGCCTGATTGCTGACGTAGCTCACGGCTACGCGGGCGCCGTCTGATGCCAGACGTGCAGCAATTCCTGCACCAATGCCACGGGATCCGCCGGTCACGAGTGCTATTTTGCCTTCGAGCTTTCTAGTGCCAGCATTTTGATTTTTGATTTGTTCTTGAACAGCTGTCATTTTGTCCTCCTGGACTTTAGTCGAAAAAAATTTGATAGCACGATAATAGACCGGTCGTCTAACTCTGTCAAGCCGGCCGTATTGGTTGTCAGCAGCAACTACTAACGAATTTAGTGCAGCACTGATTCTATGTATGACGAAGCTCCAGGGTATCACTTTGCTCATAGCGAAAATATATACCAAAGTGGGCTTCCAGGCAGCTTTCACCACCAGGTCGTCGCTTGACACCGTGCTATACTGATTAAGCTGAAATGCTCTAACCATAAGCTCTTCAGCCTTGCGCCTTTCACGGTTACTACCAAGTGTTTCAGGTCCTCAATCTTTGACCGAACCAGTAGTTAATGCAGACGATTCAGGGGTTGATCCAACCCGAAACGTTGATCACGGTAGTAACGCATCTGCTGTGCAACTCAGGTGGAACTCGCTTAGCGGTGCTGCCGATCGTCACGTCAATTTTGAAAAAGCTTCTTTTCACACACCTGGTCACAAAGGGCGTTTAAGCACACTGATGCCGGGCAGTAGAAATTGGCTGCGAGCAGAAAACGATCTCACCGAATTGCCCGGGTTAGATGAGCTCTCTAACCCACAAACAGTAATTGCCGCAATCGAAGCCAACTGTGCCAGACTCTGGGGCAGCGAACACACATTTTTGTCGGTTAACGGTGCATCAGCTGCTCTCATGGCTGCTATTTTTGCCGCGCGCGATATGGGCGATACCATTCTCATGCCGCGCAACGCACACCGATCGGCTGTGCAAGCCATTGCCCTGGCCGGTCTGACACCGGTCTGGTACGAGCCTGTCTGGGAGACCAACTGGGGTTTCTGGGGCAGCACGACTTCAAGCTGTGTGCAGAAAGCGCTTAATAGCAAAACGTCAGACAACGGTAAAGTGGCTGCAATTCTTGTCGTTTCTCCTACATATCAAGGCGCTCTCAGTGACATCAGAGCACTAGCTCAAGTGGCCCACCAGGCCGATGCCGCCTTAATAGTCGACGAGGCTCACGGCGCCCATTATATCGCTGAGCATCAGCAATCTGCCGTCGCCAGCGGTGCCGATGCTGTGGCACATAGTTTGCATAAAACCTTGCCCGGACTGACTCAAACCGGTTTGATTCATCTGCCTAAAAAAAGCAAATTGAATTGCGCATCAGTTAAATTTGCTCTGAACAGTTTCACCAGCTCTAGCCCCAGCTATCTACTGCTGAGCAGCATCGAACGTGCCACCAAATATCTCGCCAACCGCGGCGGAAAGCTGGTTGAGCATTTTGATGATCTCAAACTTTTATTAGAGAATAAAATCAGAGCGGCCGGCTGCCTGCGTATCTACGCCACTGCAGGCAGTACCACTCCCAGCCACATTCTCGTTAGCCCTGAGCACGAAGATCCTGGCACTCTATACAATTATCTGATTGATCGCGGCATCTTCCCCGAAGCAGTGCTCGGTCAAGGTGTCCTTTTCTTGCTAGGTGCCGGCAGCGTCGAAGCCGACATCGAACTACTGGGGCACACTCTCAACAGCTTCAGCTCGCAAGAAAGAGCAGTCAGTCCTTTATATGCGATCGCCAACAAAACAGTGATACAAAAACCCGGCTTCCAAGCCATGCTTCCGCCCCACCAGGTAATCGGCCAGAAAACCGAAGTGGTTGGCAGAGAAGAAGCCGAAGGTCGAATTTCAGCTGAGATCGTTTGCCCCTGTCCTCCCGGTATCCCTGTGCTTATACCCGGCCAACGTATTACCGAGGAGGTGCTGGAATTAACGGAGAACAAAGAGTTCACCATCATCGCCACATAAGCAAGCTATAAAAATTGTATGCAGGTAACTGCTCGACCACCACGGAGAAACTAAATGGAAGTGATTGCTCCAGCCGACGATCTAACATCTTTTCTGGAAATTCTGCCTCCAAAAATGCAGAAGGCTATTGAAAAAGATACCAACGGGCTTTACGAAGTAGTAATGGATCTCGGCCGCCTGCCGGAAGCACGCTATCTGGACAGGCACACCCTCTATCTTTCTGATCAACCAATCACTCACGATGATCTGGAAGCTGCAGTAGCTAGAGTGGGCCAGTTCTCGGGCGATAACCGGGCAGGAATTGAAAGAACCCTCCACCGCATTTCAGCTTTGCGCAACCGTGCCGGCAATATCATCGGCCTCACTTGCCGCGTAGGACGCGCCATTTCAGGCACTATTGACGTCATTCGCGATCTGGTTGAATCAGGCAAATCCATTTTGTTCCTCGGCCCCCCTGGCGTAGGCAAAACCACCAAACTGCGCGAAATGGCTCGAGTACTGGCAGACGAGCTGATGAAGCGCGTTATTGTCATTGACACTTCTAATGAAATCGCCGGTGACGGCGACGTGCCGCACCCTGCCATCGGCAGAGCCAGGCGCATGCAAGTGCCAAGATCTGAGCAACAAGCAGCGGTGATGATCGAAGCTGTAGAAAACCACACACCAGAAGTAATCGTTATCGACGAAATTGGTACAGAAGAAGAAGCGCAAGCCGCCAGAACGATCGCTGAAAGAGGCGTCACTTTAATCGGCACCGCCCACGGTAGCGCTCTTGATAATTTGCTTAAAAATCCAACCCTTGTAGATCTGGTTGGCGGCATTCAAACCGTCACCCTCGGTGACGATGAAGCAAGACGTCGGGGCACGCAAAAGACAGTGCTGGAGCGCTCCAGCGAACCAACTTTTGATGTTTGCGTCGAAATTCTCGACAGGCAGACATTGGCCGTTCACCGCAACGTGGCTGAGGCTGTAGATCAACTCTTGCGCGGCTGGCAAATTCATCCTGAAATTCGTCGCCGCGACGAAGCCACAGGCAGTTTTGCCGTTGTCCAAAAGCCAGACCCAACGCTGACTGTATCGATGGTGGAAGGTTTGGAACCATTCGCCAGCGACTGGGCATCACCTAAAGAAACTCACCTCAAGGTTTATCCATATGCCGTGAGCAAAGGGCTTCTAGAGAGGGTTTGCAAGACATTGCAGTTGCCTGTAGAAGTGGTCAAAGGCATTGACGAAGCCGACGCTATATTAGCGTTGCGCAGCTATGCCCGGGCCGGAGCGAAAATCTTCAGCCTGGCAGAAGCACAGGGTGTACCGGTCTACGTGGTCAAAAGCAACAATCTACCGCAAATACAAAAAGCGCTGAGAGAAGCGCTGCATCTCGAGGAGTCATCAATCGGATCAGTAGATATCGAAGGCGATATCGATGAAACTGAAGTGGCACTAGAAGAAGCAAGGCAGGCCATAGCCAGGGTGATGGATCGGCTCGAACCAACAGAACTCACCCCGCGCAAAGCGTATATAAGAAGGTTGCAGCACCAGTTGGTGGAACGCTTCAATCTTTCCAGCCGCAGTGTTGGAGACGAGCCCCAGAGACGATTGCGCATATTGCCACCAGCAGGCGCACAGCAAAATTTGGGTTATATCTAATTAGTTCAAGTAAATAGCAAAGAACGCCGGACAAAAATTATCCGGCGTTTTTTTTCTATAAACCGACAACATCATTCATTCGGAGCTCGTTGTCATAATTATCGGTTAATTCGCGAACCCTGATGTGTTTTCGTTTTAGTGCTTGCACGAGGTAATAATATTTGGCTTCGGACAGCCATCCTTGTGCTAAATAAACGTTCTTAATCTTGTGCCCGCTGTTCAGTTCGGCGAAGGCTTGCAGGTGTTGTTCGGAAACAGGATAAAATTCAAGCGTTTCAACTTTTATTTGGTTCAATAGTGAGAGTAGACCGCTCTTGCTGACTTGAACCTTCGTCAGACTCAGCACCTTGAGTTGCTTAATCTTGGCAATTTGCTCACAGTTGCGATCAGTTAAATTTGAGTTTTCTAAAATTAGATGCTGCAGATTTTTTGAGCCCTTCAATCTTTCTAGAAGACTTGTGAGATCCCCAAGAGCACTAGCTTTGAGAAATTCTAAATTGAGAAGATTTTTGAGAGTGGCAATTTCATCGCCACTGAGGTGTTGACTATTTGAAGTCTCGCTTTGTAATAAAGAGCCCGTTCGTATCAATGTTAAGGAACGGAGATTCTTTAGGGCACCAAGCTTGTCGGGTTGGCATGAATTGATGTTCGACCAAGTAACCGAACCAAGACTTGGTATGCTAAAAATTGCCCTTAAGTCACCGTCGTCTGTTGGCCCGTGACCCGATACCGCGAATATAGGAAGGATTGCCAGCGACTGAACAAACTTGGCATATTGCTCGTTCTCGAAGGGTGCCTCTTCGCTGTCGCGAAAAATGATACTTTTCGTGTCGCGATTAACCGACCAAAAGATTTTGCCTTTAGAGGCGTCAATCACTAAATTATTACAAAACTCTCCAGTTACATTAGAGAAGCCGCCGCTCTGTCTAAATGTCCCTAGAAATACTCCATTTGGAATTTCAATAAAGTATCTTTGACCCTTTTGCGAGACCTTAATTGACTGTAGCGGTGCTCTTTCTTTCTTGACACCGGTTGGATGATTTGGCAGATCTACACTATCGAACCTGGGCAGGAAACTGAATTCCTTTTTCAGGTCGACACTTAATTGCTCTTTGCTATCACTCCCACTAATTTTATCCATTAGAGAAGAACTTTGATACTTTTGGTAGACCAACACTGCGCCCACAGATCCGCCCAGGGTTAAACAAGCGGCACACAGCAGTAGCGCTATTGGTTTTGACTTTTTGAATTTTGCTGAGGGTACTGCTTCGACTTTCGAGCTGGCCAGTTTTGCCAGGCGTTTTTTCTGCAATTCATCAAGAGCATTGATTACCTCCTGGGCGCTACGATAGCGGTCCTCAGGCGATTTAGACAACAACTTCTTAATTAGTAAATCCAGATCGAGGTTGAAGTTTCCATTGATGCTGTTTGTAGTAAGCCCCGGATATGGTGCCAGAAGATGTTTCTTCCTTATCTCCTCAATCGTATCTGCTTCGTAAGGGGCATGACCTGTCAATGCCTCGTAGAGCGAACATCCAAAGGCGTAAAGATCGGTTCTGGGTGTAATCTTTTCTCGTTTCCATTCCTCTGGGCTCATGTAGCTGGGAGAGCCCAAGTTGGAAACTTGCAGCAAATGGTCTTTCGAGGCTTCGGTGTCACCGTGCATGATCAGCTGACTGATGCCGAAGTCGAGTATTTTGACCTCAGTTTTAGAGCTTGATTGCCCATCGGTTGTGTTCGCCAGCATGATATTGCCTGGTTTCAAGTCTTTGTGCACAAGAGCTTTTAGATGTATGTATGCCAGCCCTTCTGCTACCTGCTTGAACAAACCAAGAGCTTCATCTACTTCTAAAGGACCAAGGCGGTCCACTCTATCTGCCAGGGTTTCGCCTTTAATTAGCTCCATGGCAAGAAGAGGCCATTTTCCTTTGTGAACAGCAAAATCTAGTATCTGTGTCAAACACGGATGGCTCAACGAAACCAGCCTTCTTGCTTCTTCGGCAAAAAGCTTTTCACTGTTTTCGATTTCCAGATCTGACTTCATCAGTTTGACAGCTACCATGCGATGGAGTCGCACATGTTCAGCTAAGTAGACGTAGCTCATGCCGCCTTCGCCAAGCAATTCAACCAGCCTGTATGTATCAGAAAGTGTGTTCGAAGTTTCTAACTCTTGCTGTAACTGCGCCCTTAAAATAACTGCTTCACGAGCGGCATTGCCACCATTTGTTTGGGTGGCGGAAAGTAGTGTGTTTGTTTTTCCGACTATTACAGTTCGTGCACAGCAGCAGTAGCTCTGACCTTGAAGAAAAGCGGTAAGAGAAGCTCTTACCCCTGTTCTGATTTTTTTAGCACAGCGCGAACAATATGCAAGATCATGCTTTGCATTTGCCATTTTGCGAGCAATTTGGCACTCGCAGACAGCGTTGCCCAAAAGAAATTGAGTTAACGAACCAGCGATGGTCTGGTTCTTCTCCTTGCTGCACTTAGGGCATGACACTTTCAGCATGAGCGCCAGTGTAGCATTGCCACCGCGATTACTATATCAACGCAAAAAGACATTGGCGTACCAACCATAGGCATCTAATACTGTAAAATTGCATGTCTGTTTGCATTACTCACAATTTTTAGGGCTAGAAATTCCCAATTGCTTTCGCTGAGAAATTTCTACATTGCTTGCGATATTATCGCTTTGCTGCTGTCAGCATGCCTGATTGGGGCAGATCAGTTGAAAATTGGGCCAGCTGGCTTGATCTTTTGGCTGGCCACATTTAGCTGCATCTCTATTGCGGCAAACCTGATTTTAAAGCTCACAGCCCGGCAAGCGCATGAAAATGGTGACGCGACTGACCAATCATCGGTTTTGGAAATAGAGAATCTTCAAAATCGCCTGGTAGAGCAACAAAAAACCATTGACGGCACTTCTGACCGTACAAGGTTGCTGCTCGATAATATCGGCGTCGGAATATTGGTCACAGACGGCCTTGGAGAAATTCGCTTTAGTGGCTTGCAAACATCACGACTGACAGGATATAGCCGCTCGGAACTGGCTGGCAAAAATATGGCAGCACTTTTTGCCGATAACGCTTTATCGTTTGCGCACCTAATCACTAGAAATTGCCCAGCCAGGCTGCTCTTTTCAGCAAAAGATGGAAACAATTATTGGGTCGACCTGTGGCTGTCGCAAATAATGCTAGATGATCGCTCCAGTTATGTAATTTCAATCGCAGATGCCGGTGAAGCGGTTAAAGCAGAAAACCGTCGGCAGGAGCTAATTGCCCACATTACCCACGAGCTGCGCTCCCCACTGACTGCAATTTACGCCTCTTTAACTATGATTTCTCAAAATGACAAACTAGGAGCAGCAGACAAAAAATCTCTGATCGCGATTTGTACTCGCAATGCGCAATCTATGAAATTCACAATTGACGAGATTTTAGACTTTGCAAAGATCGAATCTGGCAAGCTGACAATTGAACCACGACCCGCTAATTTACAGGAAATAGTTAATGGCGCTGTGGAAAGCATCAAATCTTTAGCTGATGCCAAATCGCTGAGCGTGCTGACAAACGTTGCACCGTTAGTGGTGCTTGTGGACACACGAAGAATAACTCAAGTTTTGATCAACTTGCTTTCAAATGGTATCAAGCAGAGCCCCCAAGGGAAGACCCTTTCGATTTCTGCCCTTGCCCATGAAGACTGCGTAGAATTAATCGTCAGCGATCAGGGCGCCGGCATCACTGAACAGGCTAAAAAACTACTTTTCAAAAGCTTTTCGCAAGGAGGCGACGCCAGCACCATTCCTGAGAGTAGTAGCGGGCTTGGCCTGTCTTTCTGTGCGCAACTGGTCGGCCTTCACAAAGGCAACATCTGGGTATCTGACTCGGAAGGTGGCGGCGCAGCCTTTCATTTTACTCTGCCACTAAATCCGGGCTTATAATTGATTTGAATTTCGGGAGGCCAGAACTCAGTGGCGAAAATTTTGTTGGTAGAAGATGATCACGATGTAGCGATCTTGATCAAAATGGAGCTCGAATCGGAGAACCACGTTGTTGAAGTTGCTGGTGACGGACTACTAGCTTGGGAGCTGCTTTCGACATACCAATATGAAGTTGTTATTTTAGACTGGCAGCTTCCGGGCATGTCAGGCATTGAGATCTGTCGCAAGTTTCGCCTGACAAAGGCCACAACACCTGTTCTAATGTTGACTGGCAGAGGTGCAGTTGTTGACAGAACAATGGGCCTTGATACCGGCGCTGATGACTATCTCACAAAGCCATTTGATATGAGAGAAGTGTCGGCCAGAGTTAGAGCTCTGGTGAGAAGATTCGGTAATCTTGCAACCAATCAGGTGCTCTGTGGTGACATGTCATTTGATTTAAAAGCGAAAACTCTCACTGTCGGTGGTGAACCAATCAAGCTCTTACCGAAGGAGCTTTCACTGATCGAATTTTTCATGCGCAATCCCAATGAAGTATTTAGCCCTGAAGCCCTGTTAGAAAGGGTCTGGCACTCTGAGAGCCAGGTATCAATTGGTACGGTTTACACCACCATTAAAACCCTTCGCAGCAAAATTGTAGAAAGAAAACAAACCTGCCCAATCGAAACAGTGCACGGGCTCGGTTATCGTCTGATCAAATTAAACGAGTGACTCTGAAAAGTGGGTGGTGTGTTTTTCGTAGCCTGGGCGAGACACTTAAGCAATAAAGCTCTATCCTCCCCTTGCAGTCGATCGCCAGATACTAGAAAAAGATTTTTCTGTCTCTGGTCAAGTCCGTAGAGCACCGAAAATGGTGTCAACAATCCGCTCGCCAGCGCCGGCTCCAACTCAATAAAATTCGCGTTTTTATCAATTTCCAATGTCGCCTCTTTACCAGTTTTCAGCAAATTTAAACTAACTGAAAGTGGCGCCAATCCACATTCCAACAACAGTTGTTGGAATTGCGAAAGATTTCGGCAGCTAAGCTCGCTGATTGTTTTAACATGGCGTTCCAGATAGCCGGTTTTGAGCAGTTCTGCAAGAGCAATATATTGCAGTTGCATACAGCTAGACAAGCGAGCAACATACTTTCGATTAGCCAAATCAACCAAAGATAACGGCACCACCGCTGCGCATAGGTCTGTAAGTGGAGACAGGCTAGATTGAAAATCTGCCAGATAGACAACCGTACTTGAGTCGTCCAGAGAAAAAATCGCTGGATGAGATGATGGTCCTGAACAGAATTCATGACCAAGATCATGTTCGAGAATGTGACACGCCTCTTTATCCGCCCAGGACAAAATCTCTTGCCGCACATCCTGGCGCAGCGACCTACAGGTGCCAAACCTGGTAGAAGGTGTGATGTAGAGTAACCTGCCTTTTTTTTCGCCCAAGCCTGCTAGCACTTCTCTCGACGATAGGTCACCCAAGTTTACAGACTCAATTGAGTTAGACTGTCGCGCCAAATGCCTGGCGCTATTAGGCAAGGCTGGCGCATCTATTAGGATTTTATCGTCTTTAGATGGAAGCAAAATCTCCGAAAAAAAATCCACCGCGACGCCAGAATTTTCAAAAATGAAAATTTGATTTGTAGTACAGCGTATCTGCCTTTGTCTAGCAAGATAGTTTCGCAGCACAATTTTTAACTCTAATGCAGCGTTTTCGAAGGTGGAGAGATCAGACGAAACGGCAGTTTTGGTTGCCTTTGAAATTAGCGAGAACCACTTACGAGTCGGCAAGCATTGCGGCACCCAAGAAAAGATGTCTGCGCCATGTTCGATTTTCTTTGCCTGACTATCAGGACAAGAAAAGTCCAAGGTGTGCTCAAGATCAGGCTCCGAACGATATGTAATTTTCGGCGCACTACCTTGAGTGAATGCTATTAGGTTTTTACGCGAAAGCATGCCCAAGACCACTAGCACTGTAGACCTGGAAGTGCAGTATTGCCTGGCAAGCATACGGGAAGATGGGAACCGGCAGTTGCTACTGTAGTAGCCAGCCTTGATCGCCTGTTCAAGCTGGTCTGCTATGGAAATAGCTGTATTAGCGGTTCGATCAGTAGAAGTCATCAGCGAGCCTCTTATGGCGGTTGGGATGTTGCTCATCTATTTAAGGTGCCGCGTTTGAAAAATTCTTGAAATTGAAATTGAAATTGGAACTGAAACTGAAATTGAAACTGGAGCGCCCAACCCATCTATAAATAGCGACAGCAAAAGTCTGGCTTGACCGAACAATCGCCAGATGCCGGCAATAACAGCAATCCAACCACTTTCAAGAATTTTTCAACTTTGCTCAATATGATGCATGCATCGACGGCACAGAACAGACAGCGAATTCGTGCCACCAACTAAAACTTTCTGGAGTTATTAACATGAAAAATGCTGAAATTGCTGCAATCGGTGACCAAAAGTCTGCTTCCAGCTCAGGTTCGACCGAATTGAGTTTGCTTGATATCGTGGACAAGAATCACGACTCTTTACTATTATCGAAATTTTCCAATAACTTTAGTACAGCCGATAGATTAGAACTGATTGATTTCAGAGTTCCACTAGACGGCAGCCAGGCCAAGGCACTCCCTGAATTCAATGCCCTGACTCCCCAATCAAACAAGACCGGGGTAGACGGTGTTCTTGAATCAGTCAAAGATACTATAAACGGAATTTTTGGTGAGCGCGACACACTGCACAGCCACGTTCGCATGCTAGCCAGAGCTGGTATGACACCGACCGAACGTCAACAGTTGGCGATGGAGGAACAACAGCTCAAAGAATATAACAAGACAGCTGGCCACGGTTTGGAATCTGGGTTTTCTTTTCCACCCAAAACACCTATGCGCGATGAGCTTGATAGACGAACGATCGCGTTAGAGAAAAACATCGCTGAATCGGCCAAGAAAAATATGACTCCTTTGCAGGTTGCGCAACTAGAATCCGGAACAGCCAGCGCAGCAGTTACGGCCAAATATGAAAGTCAGTTGATTTCAATTGTCACTCAATACGACCAAAAAGGTGCAGTGCCGGCAGATGTATATAAAGCTGCTGTCGCTGGCGCGGCAAAGCAACGAGTGGAAGACGAGAAAAATGCAGCAAAAATACCTGATAAAGGCTGTCTACTACCAAATTTGGACCTCTTGATACCCGAACAGAAGCTTCCTTGGAAATATCTCTAATCGAAATCGTGTCCAATAGAGGCCTTTCACAGGGCCTCTATCGGGGCGTTTCGTTCTGGATAAAACAAAGTACTACTTTAGATTATCATGATAAAGTAAAGTAGTACTTTAGATTGTCACAGCTTGTACTAAACATATGTTCGATAGAAAACTAGTACTGCCGGCTCAACCGAACGAAAGCTTTTTCCTCTGGGGTCCCCGCCAGAGCGGCAAGAGCATGCTTCTTAGATCGCTTTATCGTGAAGCGCACTGGTTTGATTTGCTTAAAACAGATGTCTCAATGGAGCTCATGCAGAGGCCAAGACTCCTGCGCGAACAACTTATGTACGCAAACAACCAGTCAAGGTCAAATTTTGTCGTTATCGATGAAATTCAAAAAGTTCCAATGCTCCTAGATGAAGTGCACTGGCTGATGGAAAATACCAATTTCGTGTTTGGGCTTTGCGGGTCGAGCGCCCGCAAACTTAAAAGCGGGCACGCCAATCTTCTTGGTGGCCGCGCTATTCGCCATGAATTATTTGGGCTCAGTGCCGCAGAAATCGGAAAAGAATTCGATCTGAATAGAATGCTCAATCAAGGCTACCTGCCCCGTCACTATCTCAGTTCCGCTCACACAAGCCTTGTACGTTCTTACGTAAGCGACTATTTGCAAGAAGAAATAGCAGCAGAAGCGCTGGTGAGAAATCTGCCAGCATTTTCGCAATTTTTGCGGTCAGCTTCTCTTTCTGACACTGAACTCGTCAACTACGCCTCTATCGCCAGGGAGTGCGGTGTCAGCGGCCCGGCGGTGAAAGAATATTTTCAGATCTTGATTGACACAATGCTGGCAAAATTTTTAGAGGCATATCAGAAAAAACCAAAACGTCGCGTGATTGGGGCATCTAAGTTTTTCTTTTCAGACGTGGGAGTCGTCAACCATTTAGCAAGACGTGGCAAGTTAGAGGCGGGCTCTGATACATTTGGCAAAGCCTTTGAGAATTGGGTTTTTCACGAATTGACCGCTCATAGCGCTTATAGCAATCTACGCTATGACCTAACTTATTGGCGCCTCGCAAGCGGTATAGAAGTAGACTTCATTATCAATGATATGGAATTGGCTATCGAAGCCAAATCTAGCTCCAAAATTACATCGGATCATTTACGCGGCCTACGTTCACTGGTGCAAGATCACCCCAAAGTTAAGAGGCGTATTTTGGTTTCCAGAGAAGAGCGATCACGCCGTACCGAAGATGGAATCGAGATAATTTCATATCAAGAATTTGTGAATTTATTGTGGTCTAATCAGTTGATCAAATAGTTATGAACTTCGCCACTGGCAAAGATGCCCTTAGGAAATTTAAGAGCGCCACGATACCACTAGCGGTGCCTCCCTGCAAACTATTCACTTGATTTGCAAAACCTGAAGGATCCTTCACATTTTTATAGCGGTCATGAATGATGGATACCCCACAGGCTTGGTCCAATCGATTAAGATTGTTCGGAATAGCGTCGGCAAAAATTATTTAGTAGAAGGCAAGAGAATGAAAAGACAATCGAACTTGAGAAGTATCAGGGGTATGGCCACCTGGCTAAAAATCGTTTTGATCGCAGGAGTTTTGTGCGTACTTGGAGTTGTCGGGCTAGTAGTAGCCGGCGGCATGTTTTTCTCGCAAATGACAAGCCCTGACAAAATCAAAGAAGTGGCCAGCAAATTCATGGTCATAGACGATCCACTGCCTGGTGGCTTCAAGTACACAGCTGGGGCCAATATTGGCACACCGTTTGTTGTAATTACGCCTCCAGACGCCAAGACCATCGTCACTTTCTTTGTTGACCCATCCGCAGCTCCAGCCGGCACTACAGCCACACCTGAAACCGCAATCGACGGCATTGCTAAAGGCGAATCAGTAGCAGCTGCTCCTGGTGGAGCTAGCTCAGCAGCAAAACGATTGACTAAAACCACTCGCGGCAGCCTGCAAGTGGGTGGTCAAGCCATGCCTTACGTGATTGGTCATACCGAAAAAGCCACCGATACCACCGATATTGCCAATACGTTCTTTGGTGCCGTCAAATCACCCACTACGGGCAAAATTGTCTACATGATGGCTCAATCGGCTGACGCGTCGGCTTCAGCAGCGCCAATAACCATTGAAAAAGTGAAGGTTTTGACTGACGCAATTAAAAGCTTCAACTAAGTCAGACTCAGTAAATTGTCCATAAAAAAGGTCGTCCGCTGGACGACCTTTTTGTTTAATTAGCCAGCCAGTAAATCTGTTTACGAACTCATACTCAAACTGCCTTCATTTACGAAGTTAGCCCGGTTGTTTTTTGATAACACCACCGAAACCCGCTTGGTTGAGGCCTCAATCATGTAAACATTATTGTTTTGCATTGCTTGCATCTCGGCCACACTGCAATCAGGAGCTTGCATACGCATAGTCTGCTGCGTTAAGCGCTCAGAAGAAGCCGCATAAAATCCGGCCACTCCACCTGGGAACTTCTCAGGGCTGCTCGCAGCCTGAAGCAATTTCAAATTTTCGGGTGTTTCAAAAGTTGGATCGATTTTGAACGCCGTGGGTTCACTGCGTAAGCGCTCGCTAGCCTGTCTGCGCTCGATCACATCAGAAGTGTCGGGCAGATTCTCGTTGAAGGTCGGTTTATCACTGGATTGGTGAACCATGATGAAATTCCTTATCACTATCCCTATATACCACGCCATGTGATCTTTTATCTTGACAATTGTCTCGATGCGGGCCAGGGGAACTGAGCCCTTCGATGCAATTTGCATCTGGAGTGATCATATGGTGTCAAGAGGAAGCTAACAATGGTAAGGCTCTCATGTTCGACGTCTCTTTGGGGGAGGAGTCCCACTGAAAGTTGGAGCATTTACAGATTGGTCTTCAGAATCACTCGTAGTCTTACTATTTGGCACCTTGTCAGTAGTAGTTACACCATCAACTGAAGAATCGGTGGTGGAAATACTAGAAGAGACGTCCTGATCGGCCTCTGCTTCCTCAAGCAAAGCTTCTTCTTCCATGGCCACCTGGCCGATGGGTGTCTGCTCTTCCATAGCTGCCGCTTCAAGCTCAAATGAAAGTGACACGGCAAATGGGTTAGGTTCGCTCTCACCGCGATGGCTGTGGGCCACGTGAGCTGCCGCTAAATCGCTATCAAGCAGATCACTCAACAAATCATCTTCGACGTCAACTGGGTTGCCGGCGCCGAACTCTTCAAGCTTGTCAGCGGAGCTTACCGAAGAGGCCGCCATTTCAGGAGGACTGGCCATGGCCGGAATATTAGTCTGGCTTACTCTCGGGGGCAGCGGTGCAGGAGGTGGCACATAAGTAGGCGCACGTGGCCCGTCATCAATTTCATCAGGGGGCGGAAGCATTGGTGCTGTAGCTGAACGCCGTCGCACTGCCGGTTCATCGGCGGCCTCTTTAAGGGCCATTTGCTCCGCTCTCTCTGCGGCCGCCAGCAAACTTTGCTGTTTGGCCAGTTCCACTTGCTGATCTCGCTCGCGCTGCGCTTGCAGCTCACGCTCTTGCTCAAGCTTTTCTTGATGTTCCAGCTCTGCCAGCTCTTCTACACCAGGCAAATTGGCCGGCACAATCGGGGCTACAAATGAGGCAGGCTCTGCCGATACTTCCGCAGATACTCCGGTAGGTACTCCTGTTGCCGCAAGCGCCGCCTCTTCCTCCTCTTTATCTATAGAGGAGAAATCCCAGGACTCCTGACTCGTTTGCGCAGGCTCTTCTTCAACTTCGATAGACCGCTTGCGACCGCCCCCTCGAGAGTTCTCCTCCGGCTGATCATCCACATTTTCATCCAGGGCACCGAGCCTTGGAGAAATAGCAAAGGCCCGGTCAGCGAGCTCCTCCATATCGTCCATGATGTCTCGATAACCGCTCAAGCGATCTCCCGAGCTAAATGGAGTCTGAAAGCGAGCCGAGTTGCTGCCGTACGATGACATACCGAGGCCAAAACCGAATCCGCCAAGGTTGCTCGAAGGCAATACTTGTGGCAACGCTTCGCCGCTATCCTGGCTCGCACTGCTGCTTTGAGACAAACTTGATGCTTGCGGAATTACTGCTGGACTCTCGTAAGCGGCACTCTGCCCCAGGTCAAAACTGACCCTTCCAGTACTAACATTACCTGGTGTGGCAATAGTGGGCGACCAGGCGAAATCTTCATCAGGGGGCGCAATTTCGAGGGCAGTGCGTTGCGGAGCAGCTGGTGAAGCCACTCCAGATAACTTTGTAGGCACAGATAATTCGTCAAGAAATGACTTTAACTCGCCGTGGATGCGTTTAAGATCGACTACTGCACCGCCTGATGGTGTCATTGCCGGTTCGGTACTTTGCTCGGGTTCGAGGCCCAGAGCCAATTCTAATACTTTTTGTTTGACATACGCGGTGACCGATTTGTAGCCGCGTTCGCGCGCCAACTTTTGCAATTGTTCAAATTGCTGCGCTTTTAAATTAACTACGATCTGATGCTCTCGCATTCACCTGATTCCTTTACTGTCATTCTAGCCGACAATTCTCTATCTCCAAGTACCGTCCAACCAAAATACTGTTCAATTGCACATTCAAGTCAAACCCGGGCGCCGCTAATCTAATGACAAGAGTTAGCCGCAAGGGGAAAGGCCATGAAATTTGAATTCGCACAAGTAAGCGATCAGGAAGTTTGCCAGTCTTCGCCAGCAGCGCATCTGTGGCAAGACGCTTATCGCGAATGCCGCAAAACTGTCACTGACTCGTCGAAAATAATTGGCGACACCGTCAAGCAATACCCGCAAGAAACCGGTCAGGCAGCAGTGCTTGGCGTTGGCGCTACCGCCTGCGTTGCAGCAGCTGTGGTGGCAGAATCGCCTGTAATTATCGCTGGTGCAACCCTTGGTGCTATTGGTTGCGGCGGCCTATTCATCTGGTCGGCTGCTGAACCAACATTGAAGAAATTGAATGGCCGCTGATAGCCATTTTGCCGCTATCTTTTTGGAAACTTCTTCCGATTCTCCGAAGCAGTTTGTTAGAGCTGCAATGTATTTGGTATTTGCAAAACCGCTTGTGACCTACGTGCCAAGCGGTTTCGGGACGGACTAGAATCTTGAAAAAATTGCAAATAAAGTATCAAGATATATTATTGCATGAGCC
>CASBPX010000159.1 GCA_949127735.1 Candidatus Obscuribacterales bacterium
ATGCTGGGTGAAATGTATTTGGCCAAAGGCGACAACGCCGAAGCAGAAAGAAATTTTAAGAGTGTGCTCGACATGAGCAACTTGAAGCCACAAGCCAAAATCAAAACCTTACAGGCCTATGCAAAAATGCAAATGAAAGAAGGCAAGCAAGCTGAAGCCGACGCAATGTTTAAACAGATAAGCGACATCATGCAAAATAAAATACCAGACAAGACACCCGACAAGACATTAGACAAAACCCCCGAGAAAACCCCAGGAGCAGACGGTGGCCAGAAGTAGCACAGAGAGAAGCGCCAAACCTAAAACTAGCACTAAGACTAGTACTAAAACTATCACTAAAGCAAATACTCAGTACTGGTTATTAAAATCTGAAGCAAGTTGCTTTTCGATTAACGACCTGGCCAATGCACCCGAACAAACAACCTGCTGGGATGGCGTGCGCAATTATCAGGCCCGCAACTACATGCGCGACTCCATGAAGCTTGGCGACCTGGTCTTCTTTTATCACAGCAATTCTGAACCTTCCGCTATTGCCGGCATCGCTCAGATTGTCAAAGAAAGCTATCCTGACCATACTGCTTTTGACCCGCAAGACATGCACTATGACGCTAAAAGCGACGTCAAAAAACCCACCTGGATGATGGTGGATATAAAACACGTTGAGTCTTTTAAAAAGCCGCTGCCGCTTGAGCTTTTGCGCGAAATTCCAGGGCTGTCCGAGATGGTATTGCTGCAAAAAGGAAGCAGGCTTTCAGTGCAGCCGGTCTCCCTTAAAGAATGGAATTTAATTGTCAAACTGGCAAGCAAATAAGACCTAAGGTAGCATCAAATATTCTTCTGCTGGTATAGATGACTCTCCAGCTTTCTCTGACACGGGCTTCTTCATATAGTCGAAATACCAGTTAGGAATGTGCAGTCTGTTGCTCGATAGCGAAACAAAAAGTGGTGCTATTTCTACACGTTTGAAAAGACGCTTTAAGCGATAAAATTCACGTTTTAAAGAATCTACTTCATCTTCGATGTGATAGCGACCGGCATGCATGGCCACAAACTCTTCGGCGCGTTCAGCGTCCCATCCTTGATCAACCAGAGCGGCGATCATAGCTGGTTTGTGGTGCGAGACTTGAGTCATGCCGCAATCGTTATGAGCAATCAAGACAACGTGTTTGACGCCGCGTGAAAGGGCATACACCAGTGAAAATTCTGAGCCAATCAAACGACCGCTAGCCCTGCGAATTACATAAGCATAATGGCTGGGAACAGCAGGTCGATAGCGAAATTCGATGCATGTGGAAATAAGCATACGTGGTTCGCCGGAAGCTTTAATTTCGATGCCGAAATTATGGGCTCCAATCAAATCTGCAATTGGCGTGTCTACCCAGTGGGCGGGAATGTCCTCAGGAGTATCAATACTGGTTAGACGAGTGTTGAACTTAACGCTCTGAGTCACGCCCAGAGGGTCATCTTTTCTTGCCATGCTCTTTCGGCCCTTTCTTAATTGTGATATCTATCGGCTAAAGCCAACTTTTAGTGCACCAGTTCGCGCACATTCTCTAACACTTCGCGATCTTGAAATTCCTTTTTCATGTTGGTCGCCGCCGGAACCGGCATTACGGCATCTCGTTCTTCTTCAGTTATTGTTTCGGCAAATAACCAGCCGAATACAAAAGCGGCAGTGAAGCCTCCCAAAATTTGTGCGGCAATAAAAGCAGGCACGTGGGCCGGCATGATGCCCGTCAAAGTATCGGTAAACATGCGCGCAATTGTTACTGCCGGATTAGCAAAGCAAGTTGACGAGGTAAAGTAGATAGCGCCAGCCACATAGGCAGCCACCGCATATGGTATCGCCCGGGCATTACCGCGAGCGCAACCAATAATCACACCGATTAAACCAAAAGTAGCGACAGCTTCACCCAGCCACTGACCAGCACCTGTGCGTGCGGTGGTAGAGATCACCAGGGCAGGCAAATCAAACATCAAATTGGCCACGATCACACCGAGAATGGCACCGCAGATCTGAGCGGCAATATATGGAAGCACATAATTCCACGAAAACTCTTTGCGTAAAGCCAACACCACTGTCACTATCGGATTAAAATGGGCCGAAACTGAAGCAAAAGCCGAAATTAGAGCGGCCAGTACTCCTCCTGTGGCAAAGGCAATACAGAGTACTGTCAGAGCCAGATTGCCAAGGTCTAAGCGGTGAGCGAGAATGCCGGAACCGACAACGGTTGCCAGGAGGAAGGCGGTGCCTAAAATTTCGGCCACAAGGGCTCTTGCTAATTTCATATAGTCCTCAAATCGACTAACAAAGTTTAACCTATAGCTAGAATGAAGTCATTAACCATAAGGCAACCCAAACAGCAAATTTATGACAAAACACAAACACTACGACATTGTTGCCAGGGCCCACTCTGAGATGGTGGATGCTGGTTTTACCCCCATTTTTGAAAAAGCAGTGGATGACGAAATTGCTCGCATAAACCAGTCTCAGACTAAATTTCGAGCTGCTAAAGATTTGAGAAATTACCTCTGGTCGTCTATCGATAATCTTGAGTCTCGCGACTTAGACCAGATTGAATATGCCGAAGAATTGCCTGATGGAACCATTCGCTTAACTATCGGAATCGCTGACGTGGCTGCATATGTGCCCAAGGGTTCAGCTATCGACATCCACGCCGCCCATAATTCCACTTCGGTCTACACCGGGGTAGCCACGTTTCCCATGCTGCCCGAGGCGCTTTCGTATCACCTCACGTCACTCCTCCCCGATCAAGATCGGCTGGCCATGTGCATCGAGCTCACCATCGACACTGAAGGCAAAGTAACCGGTAGCAAGGCTTTTCGAGCGCTAGTATGCAACCACGCTAAGCTCGATTACGGCGCAGTCGGCAAATGGCTCGCTCAGGGCGGCGAACCGCCCGAGCATATCGCCGCTGTACCAGACCTTACCGCTCAAGTACTTTTGCAAAATCAGGCACGAAAGCGTATCCGTGCCATGCGTGAAAAGATGGGTTCGCTTTCGCTGCATACTCCAGAAGCCACCACAGTTGCCAAAGACGGTGAGGTAATAGATTTGAAACTGGTAGAGACAAATCTAGCGCGCGACCTGATTGAAAATTGCATGATCGCCGCCAATATTGCTACTTCTAAATTTCTTCAGACTAAGGGAGTACCGTCCCTTCGTCGCATCGTAAAAACTCCTGAGCGCTGGTCAAAAATTGTTGACGTCGCGCTTACCTACGGACACACGCTGCCCGCTGAACCCAATGCTGCGGCTCTATCTAAATTTCTCATTCAACAAAGAGAAGCCGACTTCGATAATTTCGACGAACTTTCTTTAACCATCGTTAAATTGTTGGGTCGTGGACAATATGCCGTAAAGATTCCCGGCGGCGACGACAGTGGCCACTTTGCTCTGGCAGTCAACGACTACACTCATTCTACAGCCCCTAATAGGCGTTATCCTGACCTGGTTACACAGCGCTTGCTGCAAGCCGTTCTTGCAGGCGAGGCGGCACCATATACGGTGGAAGATTTAGAGGCCATTGTCGAAATTTGCAATCGCATGGAGAGTCAGGCAAAAAAAGTCGAACGTAAAATGCGCAAAGTTGCCGCAGCCGTATTAATGGTCAATCGCGTGGGCGATATTTTTGACGGTATCGTCACTGGTGTCAAGGCCGGTTCTGTATATGTGCGCACAATCAGGCCACCGGTGGAAGGCAGAGTGGTGAGCGGTCATAATTTAAACGATCTGGATATCGGCGACAAAATCAAAGTACGTTTGCAGTCTACAGATCCTGAAAAAGCGCATATCGATTTTGTTCGGGCAAATTAGTAGCCGCAATCTTCGGCTGCATCGATTCGACCAGTTCTCACAGCGTCTGAAAAGATCTCGTAGTCTTTTTCTGCTTGATCAGCATAAAGCACCGAAAAGCGCCCGATCGCTTCATCGAAAGTAGTTTCTTCGCCCATATAACCACTGAGCACCGCGGCGTCTCCAGAGCGCGCATGGGCCCGCGCCAGCACCGCACCCATGACCTCGGCGCTTTCCACAAGTCTCGGACCATCCCAAAGATCGGGCTCGAGTTTTACTTTGGTATCACGCAGCTGACGAATATAATAATGCTTGCCGTCATCAAACTTAGTCCAGCCGAGAAAAATATCGCTGGCTGACTGAATAATGCGTTGACCCGCTACCACCCGCTGCCCATGATTTTCAAATTCGCTGTGGCCGGCATAAGCTTCTAAAACAGAATGTCTCGCTTCTTTAAGTTGCAACATCAGTGGTTCTGCATCTGGTGCCAGCATCAATGCCACAGCACAGGTGGTGCCAACAGAGCCGATACCCACAACTTTAATAGCTACGTCGGCCAGTTTATAGCGATCAAAGAGTCGCTGGCGATCGTCTTGCAGAGACTGTTTGTACAGCTCAAAAGCCTTGAGAGTTTGCTCCCTGAAAGTATCAGCTTCCGCCCCTTTTAGGTGATAAACCGCCGGTGGACTGTCTTTAATGTGATAGCCGCCATCACGCTCTTCCACCATTTTTGGGAAATAATATGACTGAATGGTACGCTTGATTGCCTTTTCAGTTTTGTCTCTAATGCGCTTTTGCAAATGAGGATCAGACGTATTCTGGGTCACCGCGCTCCAGTCGAAACGGTCGTACCAGATGTCGAGAATACTCATTTTGGAATATTCGAGCATTTTCAGTCTATAGCCGCGAGCCACAGCCTCGGCTGCCTGCTCGGCATGCCGCGACTTAACACCATTATTGCGACCGGCCAGCACAAAGCTGGCAGCGAGCCTCTTCACATCCCATTCCCAGGGGCCGGGAATGGTTTCGTCAAAATCATTAAGGTCAAAGACAATATTGCGCTCAGGGGTGGCGAAAGCACCAAAGTTAAGCAAGTGGGCATCACCACAGGTTTGCACTCTGACTTTGGTGACAAACGATTCACCGACATCGCGAGCAAAAAGCGCCGCCGTGCCTCTATAAAAGGTAAACGGAGAAACAAGCATGCGGCCATAGCGAATGGGAATCAGCTCCTGACGCCTGCCGACGTTAGATTCTTGAATCAGGCCAACCGGATCAGGCCGGTCTTTACCCGGCTTAAACTGAGCTAAAAGTTCGTGGGGCACGGCCTCATGCAAAATCTTGCCGCGGTCTCGTCTATCGTCGCGAGGAGACACTGTATTGTCATGTAGTCGCGCCGTGTCGATTTGTTTTGACCCTTTGCCGCTTTCAGTTTCCACTTTCTACCGCCGTTCGCTTGCATGTACCGGTGTTCAATCAATTCAATTCAAAGTCACCAGAGAGATTATTCCCCCTTAACAACATTAAACTCTAGCTTAAGGTCCTGCATAAATCAGCATTGGGGAGAATTCTAAAAGGCTATAATCGCTCAACAGAGATTTTATCATTCGGGCCGCAAGCGTTACTAAACTTGAATGAGAGAAAGCACAAGGGAAACATGGCGCAGACCGAATCAACACAGAAAAAAATCTGCGTGGCTTGTGGAAAAGAATATACAGGCCATTTGACCGCTTGCCCTGAAGACGGCACGACCTTAACGCCGCTGCGCGCCACCGACCTGGTGGGCACAGTGCTGAGCGACCGCTATGAAATTCAAGAACTGATTGGCGACGGAGCCATGGGTCAGGTTTATAAAGCAAAGCACCGTTTGCTAAAACGTACTGTGGCCGTAAAAATGATGCATCCAAATTTAGTATCAGGCGCAGCGGCTTTAAAACGTTTTCAGAAAGAAGCTGAATTGGCCAGCGCCCTCAATCACCCTAACATTCTTACGGTCTATGACTTTGGCGTCACCGATGACGGTGTGCCATACCTCGTAATGGCGTTTCTTCAGGGCACTAGCCTGGCTACTGCCATCAGCGGTGGCCAGAGCCTTGAGCTCAAGCGAGGCCTGCACATATTCAAGCAAGTTAGTCTCGGCCTTGCTCACGCGCACGCACACGGCGTGGTGCATCGCGATATAAAACCAAGCAATATCATGCTCGTACAGCTAGACAGCGATCCTGATTTTGTCAAAATTTTAGACTTTGGTATCGCCAAACTTTTGACACCATCTGAAGGCGAAACCAGTAACCTTACAAGAACCGGCGAAGTCTTCGGCAGCCCGCCTTATATGAGCCCAGAGCAGTGCCGGGCTCAGCCTGTAGACGCGCGGTCTGACGTTTATTCGCTGGGTTGCGTCATGTACCGAACACTGTCGGGCAAACAACCAATCACAGGGCATGATTTAATCGAGTATTTATACAAACACGTCAATGAAATACCACCTGGTTTTGATGTTGTTTGCCCTGAGCACAATATACCAATAGAGCTTGAAAAAACTATTTTCAAGGCTATGGCCAAACAACCAGACGATCGCTTTCAATCGATGACAGAACTGAGAGCGGCTCTTGATGAAATTTACCAGACCGTGCCTGGTGAGTCGTTAACACGCACCGATATCGCTCGTCTAGAAATTGAGCCTGATACTGCCTCTGGTGCTCAAGATAAAACTAATGGTGAAAAACCGGAACAACATGGCATTTCTGTTTCGATTGGTACTCAAACTCAGCCACCATTGCCTGATGGCGAAAATTCAACGCTGACTGAACCGATTAAAGTGTCGACTGTGCATCCCGGCTCAGATACTCAAAAATCACCCACCCCCAGCGGCACCAAATCTAGTGCAGTAAATATCTCGGTGGCACCACCTGCCGATACTGCTGTAACTGGCGACACACCGGTAAAACCCAGAGCCGCCGCGCCAAATAGCACCGCAAAATTTTCTCAGTCTCCCCGCACCCTGGCATTGGGTGGCTTAGCACTCTTAGCAATTGTGGTGGCAGCAGGTTTTGGCTTTAGTGGAATGTCTGGAAGCAACGAAGCTGAGAAAAAAATCGATGAAGCCTTAACATCGGCCCGTAGCGATTACAACAAAGGGTTGTATCCCCAGGCAAAACAGAAATTGCGGGGCGCTATTAAACTAGCTGAACAAATTAACTCGCCGAAAAGCGCAGACAATCGCTATCTACTGGGGCTGATTCAATATGCTCAAGGCGACTATGATGATGCTCAGAATAATTTAGAAACTGCAAAGACCATATTTGAGAAACATGGCAACGACGAAAGCAAAATAGCCGACTGCGAGTCATACATCGGTCGAGCCGAAACAGCCATGGGACAGTACGGACCGGCAGAAAAAGACCTGCAGCATTCGCTTTCATTGCGCGCCAAAAACAGTGGAAACAAAGCCGCTGAAGCAGATTCGTTGACCGGCCTTGCTTATCTGCACATGAAGCAACATAAAAATGCCGATGCAGTAAAAGAATTGAAGCAAGCTTTGATACTGACTGAAAAGGCGCGGGGAGCGGACAGTCAAGACACTGCCAGTGCCCTCAATGATTTAGGTCAGGCCTATCAGTTGAACGGCAACTTTAAAGAAGCTGAACCAATGTATAGAACAGCGCTGGCAATTCGCCAAAATCATCTTGACGGCAACAGCCCCTTTATTGCTGATAGTTATAACTGTCTGGGTGCGCTCTGCGCCTCAACAGGTCGCTTTGATGAAGCCAAACGATATTATTCGCAGGCCCTGGCTATTCAGCAAAAATCACTCTCGGCGTCAGATCCACGCCTGGCCCAAACCAGACAACAATATGCCGATCTGGTTTTGAAAACCGGACGACGTTAAACGCTAATTAGTGAGAAGCTAAATCGGGTTCGCTTTTGTTTCTTTGAGCGGGTCAATGCGCGGCTTGCGGAATGAAGTTGTGAATTTCTGTGATTTATTCAATTGCAGAATATCATTGACAGTGGTTTCAATAGTGGCACAGATGGTATCAAGCGGCAGGTCGTCGCCATCTTTGCCGAATGGCTCTTCAATGTCTTCAGCAATCAACTCAAGGCCAATGAGGAAATAGGCGCCAATTAAAATTAGCGGCAAACTCATCCAATAGTTGAACTCAGATTCAATGTACCAGGGCAGAGCAAGCAAGTTAAGGGCGATACCCTGGCGCATAAAGGCACGATAAGAAAGAGCCAGGGGGCTGTTCTTAATGCGTTCGCAAGCGCCACAAATATCCATAAAGGCTCTCAAATGGGCATCTAACTGGATCATAATGAAGCCGTCAAAAAGATCATCACTCTTCCAGTCCAAAACTTTTTCGTAGATTTTACCGGCGATATAAACCGGCGCATTGATTTTCACACCCTCTGGAACATCACCTAAGCCTGGCAGGCTACGGCTTGCTTGCGAGTCGCGCAAATGATGCTTCAATGCATAAGCGAATGACACCACCAGCTCACCTAATTCGGCCTTATCACCAGGTGAGGTTGGCACATATGTGCGCACTTTCAAACACAGGTTGCGCGAGTCGTTAACCAGCTGGCCCCACAGCTTCCGCCCTTCCCACCAACGCTCGTATGCGGTGTTGGTACGGAAAACCAGCAGAAGGCCGAGAATGACACTGGTAAAACCAGCCGCTCCGGCTTCTTTAAACAAGTGATTAGGAAAGTTGCGGGTGACAACAATGTCTACAAAAAAAGAGTAGATCGCCATGAAAGCCAAATAAAGCCAGACGCGCTTAAACACCGGAATGCGATGGAATCTGGTGAATGGATAAATCCAGAAGGCGAAGGCCCTATAAATCGGGCCTTTGCTCGCGGCAGCAGGCGGCAAGTTCATATGTGAGCTTTTAGCTCGATGCGAACCGGCATAATTTTGAGCATGGTCTGGTTCTGATGGGTCTATGGGCATCGGCACTTCATCTAAGTAATCAACCTGGCAATTTTAAAGCACCGGCTGGCTTAAGTACAGGCCGATGCGCTAGCATAACGGTTCAAAATGTCGCGAGCCTTGCAAGGAAAATTTGGCATGGAAGTCAGCGCCGATGGTCAAAAAACAGCCGAAAGCACGCTCAATCAGGCATGTACTGAGCTTAGCGCCATAGCCTGCGGCCAGCGTGATTGGCAAATTGACGACCAAAAATGGCTCAATGAGCTTGGCAAAACTTTAGGTACAAATTCTTTACCAGTGGTAATCGAAGGCTGTGCAATCGATTTGCTGAACCTTGAAAGTATGAACGGGCAGACCCACCGCGCTCAATTAAATGTTTTGCTTGCCAAAATGGTGGCGAGCTTAAAAGCGATGGCTGAAGCCGAACAAATACAATATTTAGATTTTGACAATAACGGCACTTTTATACCAGTACACAATCAGGCCATCGCAGAGCTGCTGTGCGCGCAATATAGCTCGCAAAGTTTCGCTGCACTTTTAGATTTTTGCCAGAAAAAAAATGTTTTTGCTTTAAAAATAAACCAAGAAAACGGTCTGGTAAAAACTGCAGAAGTTGAAGAAAACTGGGATATGAGCGGCCGTCAGTGGGTAACCGATACGGTGCGCTGTGGCGATATTGAGCGTAATCTTGATGGTCACTCATGGAGCAAAGCTATGATTACTCTTTGCCGCTTTTACAATCAGCCTGAAGAAGTTTTGGCAATGGAAAATTCGCTGGCCGACCCGGAGTTTTATCGCAGTGGCGGCTTGCTTGATGGTGTCGCTCACATATTTATTCCGGAAAGCTTAGAACGCGATCAAAGCTGGTTCAACAACAAAAGACTCGAATCACACGGATTGGCTCTCAAAGCCATTTGTGACACTGTCTATGCACAAGAGGAGAGTTTTGGCTTTAGCGCTAATCAATTGAAGAACAATCTACAACTGATTGGCACCACTATAGCCAACCTTGCTTCTTATCTTAAAGCTATCAACACCGACAAATCAGGAAACTTTGATTTTTGCGCTCCATCTGCCGGCCCCTGGGAAGAGATACCATTTCCGGAAGGCCTCACCTGGGACACTGAGGCCATACGCAGCGGTTTTGCCAGTCTGCTCGCCTTAATTTCAGACGAACGTAATCAGGCGCTCAGCGATTTTATTATTGCAGCAGGCAAACCGCAGTGGCAGTGGATTCACGATCATGAAACATTGGCAAAATTAATTGACGCCGCCCACACTAAAATAATGCAAAGGCTTTTTTCAGGCGCCCTACCAGTAGAAAATCCGCAACGGCCACTTGATTGTTCGCTCGCTTTCATTGCAACATCAACCATCGAATTTGATAACGATGCCTTGGTTAATTGTCGTTTGCATTTTCGCGTGCTGGCAGCTGTGGAAGAAAACCTGGTGCGCGATCACGGCATCATTCGCTACGCACCGTTTGATTTGGCCATGCCCGACGGCCGACTGGAGAAAGTTTTCGATAGCTACCTGGCAGACAATTATTGGTTGCTGCCTGAAATCAGGGCCATGCTTAGAGCTGAACTCACAGCTGATGCAGCAGCCCCCGCGTTCAAAGACTATGGCTCAAGTGATTGCAGCACTAGCGAAGAATATCTGGCCCGGGTGCGTCAGGCCAGGCCTGACCTGGAAGCACAGTGGTGCTTTGTTTCTGTCATCGCCGAAGCCTACGCCCGTCAGGTCAATCGATTGCTTAAATTGAGAGCCCGGGCCGAAGAGGGCGGAAAAAATGCTGAGCAAAATTGTGAAATGAACGAACTAATCAGCCACGGTTTGGCCAAGGCCACTCTTTTTATTAACCGCTCTTTCGCTCGCATTACAACAGACGGCTACAAAGCCAATGGTATGCCTTGCTCAGATTTCGCCATTCCAGAAGCATATGAAATGGTGCAATCAGGCCAGCTGAAAGACCCAGCCGCCCTGGCCGGAGTGAATACGCCTCTTGCCTGGGGTCAGGCCTCTCTGGCCAGTGCGGCGGAGCACTACAAGGAAAGTCTAGTTTTACTCTCCAGATAGTTTTACTGTCCAGATAGTATTACTACCATTGCCATGTCAAGACCATCTTATTAATATGATCAAGCCCCACCAGAGTCTTTGCCGTGCCCAAGACGTCCATGGACAGATCTGCCAATTCCGACCCTGAGCAAAAGCCAGACACCGGCTATTTGCTGGGGCAGCAGAGCTATCTAGATAAAGGGGTCGACCTGGTCGCCGGTCTAGCCATCAAAGACGAAAAGTTGCGGCATGAAGTCGACCACTATGCCAGCGAACTGATCAAAACCACGGCTCTATTTACACGGGGACGGGCTGGGCTGGTCGGCACCCTGGCACTTTACGGCCTGGCTTCTGCCAGCCCTGACACATCTATTGGCCAACAAGTCGAAGATTTTGCCCTTGGCGCCACACGAGGCGGAGCAACCAGAGGTGTTCTCAATCATGTTACGACCACCTTTAAATCGGCTCCGACAAAAGGGGTTTTGACCGGCCTCGGCAGCAGGGCAATCGACAGCATTGTCAGTCATGACACATTTACAGCGCCAGCGAAAACTCTGACGAAACTGCAAAGTGAATTGCTTGACCCTAAAACAGTGGCCTTCGAC
>CASBPX010000160.1 GCA_949127735.1 Candidatus Obscuribacterales bacterium
CTCCAGACTTGACAATAATGCGGGCGATGCGGTTGCAAATGGCAACCATGTCACGGGCTTTTTGCTCCTCGACGATTTCTACTTCAGCCTGCTTTAACATCCAGAAAAAAGCGATCATAAAGATCACTTGAACACCCAGCGGTATTAAGACCAGAATAAAGCCTTGATGAGTAAGCTTAATTTGCATTGGCCGATTATAAACTGTGATGACCTTTTTCTAAAGCGCATTCTCTTGCGCGTCAGGGCCTTTATAGCTTCTTGAATGCACGCGCGATCAAAACCATCTGGCAGGTCACCCTTACTCAATAAAGCCTGTAATAGAAGCTTTTGCTCTATCGCCATTCGCTTGCGTTCGCCATTATCAGGCATGGGCAATAGCCTCCAGCTCGCGCTCAAGCTCAAGATCACCATCGGCCGGAAATTTGTCGTCTCTCTCTAGCATCACTCTTTCGACGTGGCAAAGCTTTTTTAGAGCTGTCAAAAGCTCTAAAGACTGTTTCTTAAGCGAATGACAGTGGCTGTCATGATACAAATTATTTTTGAAAACACCCCCTGCCATGTGCACATACTTCAAGCGGTGGAGCGGAAGGGCCTGCAAATATTCTAGCGCGCTGAAATTTAGATTATGGCTGTTAGCAAAGAGATTGGAGAGGTCGAGTAAAAGCCCGCAGTCTGTATTTTCTACGACCTGACTGACAAACTCTGCTTCATTCATTTGATTGTCGGGCCACTGAAAAATGGTGGCAATATTCTCAAGCACCAGCGGTATCGACAGGTGATCTTTGATGGCAGCGATATTCTCGGCAATGATTCTGAGTGAGGCGTGGTCGCGCTTGACCGGCAGCAGATGCCCGCTTTCGAGAGAGCCTGCGCGAACGAAGGCAATATGATCGCTGACAAAAGGCGAATCAAAATATTGAGCCAAGCTGTTGAGATGTTTAACGCGACGCACATCAACAGGGTCGGCGCCGCCAACAGATAAAGAAAGGCTGTGAGGAATGATGGTCACACCGCGCTTTTGCAAATCGCGCAAGGCTTGCGGAATGCATTTCAGATGGGTGAAATCGTCAGCCACGATTTCGACGAAACCAATGTCATGACGACATTGAATCAAACGCGCGAGTTCAGGGCGAAAACCAATGCCGAGCTGAGAAATATGATCTAGGTTAGCCACCGCAGCCACCTCCACAACCTCCCCCACAGCTGCTGCCGCAGCTACTGCCGCAACTGCCGCCTCCTGAAGAATCACTAGTCTGGCGGCGTAGCGCATAGTTGGCATCATTAAAGGGATCGGCCAGGGCCAGCGCTCCAAACAGGCCGTAAGCCAGAGCTGAATCGCGCAATGACAAACCGCTTGGGTTAGTTGAATGAGTCATTTTGAGAGCAGAATTTTCAAGTCGTAATGCTTCGCTTACGGCTTCACCTTTTGCAGTAATTTCACCCTGCTGGCGGAAAAGTTTAACGGTCAATGCCAGAGCGACAATTGATTCGATGATGAGAAAACCGCACGGCAAGTGCAGTTTTGCAGCCATTAAACACTTCGGTAAAGAGAAAGCCAAAACCACCAAGACGTAGAAGAGCGGGATGACAAACTGAATAAATCCGACCCGATCGGTGGTCGGTTTGAGGCCGTGACCCTCGAGCACTCGCACAATTCCGGCGGTGGCATTGTTGACTTTAGAGCGGCTGATTGAAATGGATTCGCCGCTCGTGTTCAAATTGGCGAGCAAGGCTTGCTCAACGTATTGCAGATTATCTACTTGCCTAGCTTTGCCTTCTAATTTGCTATAAATTTTTCTCGATACGCGGCCCACTTCAATTAGATTGTGCCGGGAAAGAGCGGCGCAGGCACTGAGGAACACCCTCTCAGGGCCCCCGGTTAGATAGGCCGCTTCATAAGGCTGCAAGCCCTTGGCGATTGACGATATTTGCGCTGGCGATGTCTGATTTTGATCGCGTAGCAGGTATGCTTTAAGGGCTTTCGCCAATAAAAAAGCTGTGCCGCAAATAGCGAAATAAACCAACAAATAAATTGGTCCGTGGATTTCAAAAGGATTCATTTTTCTCTTCTCTCATTCTTCTTTGTATTCATATCTCTAACCTATATCTGCTGCTATTAAGGAGCGGTTAAAACAAAGTGAATGAATAGTAAAGTGTGTGGGTGATGGTCTAGTGGTTTGATGGTCTCGAATATTGAAAAATCCTGTTTACAGAAAAACTCGAGGTTTTTCTGTAAACAGGATTTGGCGAAAAGAAAGGAGCCCTCTAACCTGCGCTAACCACAGGCAGCTGCTCGAAGCGAGGCCTGAACAATTTCAGTAGCTCAACACCTACAAGAGGAATGCAGGAAATAAGGACGAGCAGTCCGCAATGCGACAACGACATAGGTGTTGTTTTCATGATCGTTGAGAAGAAGGGAATGTGATGGCCAAACATCTGAATTCCGAAGGAGAAAGTCACTACGGCTACCAACGCTAAATTAGACTTCAGGCTAATCGTCCAGACTGGTTTAACTTCGCTACGTGCGCCAAATGCTCTCAGCAATTCAGCAAAGACGAGAGTGGCGAAAGCGTTGGTTCTCGCGACCTCAACCGATTCGTATTTTAGGGTGAACACATAAACTGCAAAAGACACAGCAGCTGTAAGAAACCCTGTAAATATCATCATTGTAAGAAACTGGCGATCCATGAGCTCAGCGTCCATGCGGCGAGGTGGAACTTTCATAACATCCGGTTCTACAGGATCGGTTGCCAGACAGAGTGCAGGAAGGCCGTCTGTGACTAGATTGATCCACAGAACGTGGATAGGCAACAGTGGAATTGGAAACGCCAGAAGGATACATGCCGTTATTAAAATGAGTTCGCCAGTATTTCCGGCAAGCAGATATTGAAGAGTTTTACGTATGTTTTGATATACGCCTCTTCCTTCTTGAGCAGCCGCAACGATTGACGCAAAATTATCGTCGGTAATTACCATGGCTGAAGCTTGTTTAGTAACTTCGGTGCCCGCCTTACCCATAGCAATGCCAATGTCTGCTGCTTTAATAGCGGGCGCATCATTTACGCCGTCACCGGTCATGGCTACAACGGCGCCGCTGTGCTTCCAGGCCTTAACAATGCGAATTTTGTGCTCGGCCGTAACTCGTGCGTAGACTGGAATATTATTTACTTGAGCGATAAGGTCATCATCAGACATTTTGTCCAGATCAGCTCCAGTAACAACATGCTCATCACCACCAGCAATACCCAACTCTTGAGCAATAGCAAGGGCGGTATTTGGATGGTCGCCCGTAATCATAACCACCTTAATGCCAGCCGAATGACAGCTCGCAATTGCCACTTTTGCTTCAGCACGTGGCGGATCGTACATTCCGGCCAATCCAACGAATGTAAGACTATTCTCCACCGCTTCTTGCGTTAGATTTGCCGACGCATCAATATCTCTGTATGCAGCAGCCAGAACCCTCAGAGCAGACCCGGCCAATTGTGCATTCTGTGCGAGGATCGTTTGTTTGCAATCGTCACTAAGCGGGACGAAATCTGTCAAAGACTGCACGCTCGAACAAAGCTCTAGTACCACATCTGGTGCACCTATTACATATGCGCGCAACTGTCCGTCAGCAATTTTTCGAACAGAGGTGGCA
>CASBPX010000161.1 GCA_949127735.1 Candidatus Obscuribacterales bacterium
TAAGAGAAAGCCTAAGACTGTTGCGCCGTCAGGACGAGCTGGAACAACTTCAATTGGCTGAACTAAGGCGAGAAGTACAAGCCAGTATCAAGCAAATGGACGCTGGCAAAGGCATTCCAATTGCGACGGTTCGCGAAAAAAACCAGCAACGCCGAAGCAAAAAGCGCTAAGAGGCACAGCTTTAGTCATCGCTTCAATGATGTATCCCATCAGGATAGGTCATCTTTCACACCAGGCACAATTTCCTCTCTTGCTCTGCCTGCTCTGGGCATTTGCGCCAGATCTTCGCAGCGGGCCTGTTTCATCGACACGAACATTAACTGCATAATCTTCAGCAGAATCGCCAATGATGTTTGTCACTTCACTTGAGGAAGGTATTGTTTGACCTAAGATAGATTTGGGTGTGAGCATTGTCCTCAAAGCTTGTTAGAGCGGCTAAGGTACTACAATATCGCACAAGAAGCTCATAGGCTAGACTGTAGCGGTAGTTCACGAAGCAATTAAACGTGTCAAACAGAGTCACCAAACGTAACCTTCTAAAAGCTCTTGGCTGTTGTCTTATCGTGGGCGCGCAGATTTACACTTTTCCAGCGGCTCACGCCCAGAATAAAGCACCGGCAGATTTAGAAACCCTCAAAAGGCTAGCGGCACAGGCAAAAATAGAAAAATCAAAAGATAAGTTTCTTGCCTACGAAAACGCAATATTGGCAATTTATCGCTCCAAGTATCAAGCTGATAAGACTAAAGAAGCAGAGGTCTACTGTGACCTTGCGAACTTCTATTTTGAGAACAAAAATTACGCACCGGCTGCTCAGAATTTTCAGCTTTGCCTCAATATAATTCGTCCTTTATGCAGTGAAAATAGTGTGACTGTTGTCGTGATGCAGAGCAATCTGGAAAAATGTTTCACGGCGCTGGGCGATAAAACAAAGGCGGACGCTTTGAATGTACTGTCTGGCCAGATGTGCGGCAAGTTGATGGACACTATCCAAAGACGAATAAAGTCAGCCTGGCGTCCAGACAAATCGAATTCGAGCTTCAAAGCTGTGGGACAATTCAAAGTAAATGGTAATGGAGATTATTCTGACATCAGATTATCGAAATCCTCATCCTCCACACTCTTCGACGAAGCTTGCCTGGCGGCAATGAAGAACACAAATGCAAAGCCTATGCAGTCATGGCAATACTACCAAGAACCAGTTAACGTTGAATTCAATTTTGATTACAACGTCCACAACGGTGTGTCGACCTCAACCTCCGGCATACAATTGGCACCTCCAGCTCTGGCAGTACTAAACGGAACAAACAAAATCAACAGTGAAATCAATAGACTATTGACCGAATTCATCGCATCAGACATAGACAAAAGCAATTTGAATTTAAAGGGGGCACTACTAGTAGTGGCACTCTGCGAACGATACATGAATTTAGGTCAGGTCGATAAAGCTGATGCTTTGATCAAAGAGCTATTGCTACGTCCTAGATTGAGCCAGTCTGAGAGCGTTAGTAAGACAATACTTCAGGCTGAAATGGGCTGCATAATGCTTAAGCGGCAAAAACCAGCAATTGCCAGCACTGAGTTCGAACAAGCGGTGAACTCACCATTGTTTGCAGAACCCATTCCTCTCACTGAGCGACAAAGATTTCTAAAAGGCTTCGGTGATGCGCTCTTTATGCAAGACAAAGAAGCTGAGGCGAATGCGGTTTATGCCAGACTTGCGGCGCTGACGAAATGAAACGAAGAAAGAAGGATGCTGAGCTAGCTTGCTAGTGCATTGCGATGGCTTCGAAAGGAAGGCAAAGAAGATTGATGAGGTCAGTTACTGCCGCAGCCAATCCTCTAACTGTTTAGCGTCATCCGAGGCAGGGTCAATGTCGAGTGCACGCTTGACACACCGCATTGCACTAACCTTGTCTCCTTCAGCGGAGAAGGCTCGCGCGAGATGGAGCCAACCGTTTAAATAATTTGGATTGAAATCTAATGCTTTCTGTACTGTAATCTGAGCCTCTTTAAATCGATTGGCTTTGGTGTAGAGAGAGGCAAGATTTCCATAGGTAACTCTTATCTGAAATAGATGCAAGCCACAGCGGTCACGCTTTCTTTTTCTGATTGCGAACATGCTTTGTCAAAATCTGCCGCAAATAAGGTTGATATCCAAGCCCTTCACCGGCAGCCAGCTCTTTCAAATCTTTAATCAGCGTCTTTTGCAAACGCACAGAGACAAGTTGCAGACCTAGAGCATCGTCCATGGCCAACTCTTCTGTCGCCGGTACAATTCCGACGTGCTTCAGAGATGCACCTAACTCTCTTGTGTCCCACTTATTGCTCTTCGTCTTTAATTGCTGCTTGCTCATTTGACACCCTCACTTGTGCAGTCGCATAAATTGTTATTTCCAGCTGGTTCGGTGGGTAGGCCGTTTTGAACTTGATTTTTTCTTCGAACATAAGACGGTCTCATGATTGCTATTGTATATACAAAGTGTGACAAGCGCAAGAGAGCACAATTCCGGTTGTCTCCTTTATAGACGCCAAAACCGCGCTTAAAGTTCAAAATGCAAATCGCACAGAGGCATGACGCGGCGCACATACACTTCGCAGGTTTATATCTGGTCCAAGGTTTTTGCATTCAGTTCTATCGACTGTTCGGCGTCTTTGTTGCTCCTATCGAACTCTTTGGTTGCGAGTGATCAGCGACAATATGAATTGCCGCTCGCATTGAATCATAAAAAATCATACTTTGCGAAATAACTTGCCTCAATTAAAATCGAACCATTACAACATCCGCCATGCGCGGACTAGAAGGGTTCGTCATGGAGGCAAAAATGAGTTTGCAAGCAAGACGAGAGCTATTGTTCAGGATTCGAAATCGATATCAACAAGCCGGGAGGAATGAAAAAACTGAAATACTCAACGGGTTCGTTCATGCGACCGGCTACGGCCGCAAGCATGCTATTCACGTATTGACGGCCGCTTCCGAGCCGGCAAAGGCAGAACGCCAATCTAAGGAGCGCACACCGCGGTACGGTAGTGATGTGCAGCAAGTGCTGTCGACGGTTTGGAATGCAGCAAACCAGATTTGTTCAAAAAGACTTGTCCCGTTCTTACCGGATTTTGTCGAGGCGCTGGAACGTTTTGGGCACGTTTCCTTACCTGAGTCGACGAAGGCCAAACTGCTTTCATTGAGCCCGGCCACCGTTGATCGACTGCTTAAAGTCGAGCGGTCCAAGCTGCCCCGGGGAAAGAGCACAACGAAAGCCGGTAGCTTGCTGAAAGCTAAGATAAAGGTTCGAACCTTTGCTGACTGGAATGATGCCGCTCCAGGTTTTTTTGAGGCTGACTTAGTAGCGCATTGCGGAGATTGCGCTGAAGGCAGCTTTTTAAACACGCTCGTGCTGACCGATATTGCCACAGGCTGGATAGAGTTTCTGCCACTGCTCCGAAAAGGCGAGGCGGATGTAATAGGCGCGCTTAAAGACCTGCGCATGTGTATGCCACTACCTCTGATGGGATTGGATACGGACAACGGCTCGGAATTTATTAATTACGCACTTCTTGAATATTGCGAAGAGCAAAAGGTCACCTTCACCCGCTCCAGGGCATACAAGAAGAATGACCAAGCACACGTTGAGCAGAAAAATGGCAATGTGATACGCAGGATGGTTGGCTTTGACCGATTCGATGGAGAAGTAGCCGGCAACGCCATGCTCAGGCTCTACCAAATCTTGCGACTGTATGTGAATTTCTTCCAACCGTCTGTAAAACTGACCGCAAAAATGCGCTCTGGTAGCCGTGTAGCGAAGAGCTATGATAAGGCGCAAACACCGTATCAGCGTATTATGTCGAGCACGCACGTGCCCTCTCACGCAAAGCAAAAATTGAAAAAGCAATACGATGAGCTCGATCCGATTTTTCTCTTTGGCGAAATAGGCAGGAGACAAGCGGCGCTATGGGAACACTCATGGATTCCGACGATGGAAGATCGCGGGCTGCCAAACGCACCACTGCCGATACCAATTCTCTCCAAGCCAATGCTCAAAGAATTAGCCCAAGAAATGTTAACTGAGGAACTCAAAGCATCTGCGCCTAAACGCCAATACAGAAAATCCAACAAACCGCGTGCACCACACACCTGGAGGACTCTGCCAGACCCATTTGAAGCTGTCAATGAAGATATAGAGCTCATGCTAAGGCTTGATCCGAAGCAGACTGCCAAGCAATTATTTACCGCTCTAACAAACAAACATCCTGGACAGTTTTCCGTCGCCCAGTATCGGACGCTGCAGAGAAGAGTCAAAGAATGGCGAAGGAGATTGGCACCAAGCGGCTTGAAAATGTCGGTCTACTCGCAGCCAGAACTTCAATCCGAGTTGGATCAGCTCATTCTGCGCTCGATAGAAAGGAGCTTGGGGAGCAAGCCCGCCAGTACGATTTTTAATGAGTCAACCCCGATGTCATAGGTTAGATTATTAGCTGAGGCAATACGCCGGAAAAAAGACTTGACGCCAGTCACGAATAGTATTCGGGGGGCATACGCCGCTGGAGCACGTCATTGACAGCGACAACATTCATGAGCTGAGTGGCATAAGTTCTGTCACCGCTGTTCGATGGAGGGAAAGTTCTTTCTTCTCTTCCTGGTTGCAAACTTTCAGGTTTGAGCGTAATTACTTTGCCGTCTGATGCTGTCCACTTCCCATCAATAGCAGCTGTGGCAACCATTTCAGCCATTTTAGATGGAGTGCGAGTCATGGTACGTTCGGCTAAAGTTGTAACGTTGCAGGTATTGTGTGCGCCCTGATCAATGTTGGTAGGATCAGCTGCGTGCGACATAAATGACTTGGCCGCAAGTTGGCGTTCTTTAGACCCTACCGCCCCATTTTCAGCCTCTAGCAGACGGCTCATTTGTTTATACGATTCAGTTACTTCGGCCGGCGAGCGGTTTTCGGCTTTGACTCGTGCTTCAAAGCGTTCCATGTCACGGACAAACTGCTCGCGGGCTTCAGGCGGCTCTAATTTTTCTGCATTCGCCTTCAGTCGTTCGCGTTCAGATTCAAGACGCTTTTGTTCTTCCGATATTTCTGGGCGTTTATCGCTACCGTCTGGATTTTTCTCTCCACCACCATCAGGGTTAGGGGTTTTTTCATCTGGCTCAGGAAGCTTTTCGCCGCCGTCTGGATTAGGTTTAGGAAGCTTATCGCCTTGATCAGGTTTTGGTAGCGGCTCTTTCTTTAAAAGTGCACTTTCCTGACCATGTTGTTTGGCCCAATTGCTTTCAAGATCGACTTCGCGTCCTTTTGTGTCTCTTTGCTTGGAGACGCTTCCGTCTTTCTCGATAACGCCGCGCAGCACGGGTTTTGAATTACCGCTGTCATCCTGAGTGTGGATTGATATTAATTTGCGACCACCAACTGTAGTCTCGTTAATCTCATATTTTTTTCCATCTGGACCAACAAAACTCTTTTCGCCTCGCTGGAACATTTTGTCTGCTTCTAGCAGCTTTTGTTCGTTGGTAAGTTTGGGATCGAAAATTGGCTTACCGGAATAAGGTTGATCTGCTTCCTTCTTATCCGATTCTTTGTTATCAACTACTTTGTCCAGGCCACGGGTATCAGTTTTACTGGTGCCAAGTTTTATTACTTCACCTTTAGTGTTAACCGAACCGTGGGCGACATCAGTTACACTGCCATCAGTCTGTTTAGTCTGGATTTTTAAATATTTGTCTCCGTCAGGTTGGCCTTTGACACTGTCTTTTGTGATCATGTACTCAGCGCCGGTGCCGGTTTTAACGTGATCTACTCCGTGGTCATAAAGGACATTGCCGGCACGTAGTCTGTCAGTTTGACTGGCCTTATCATCAATAAGAACCCTTTCGGTACTTTTAATGCCTTTCTGGTCAAGCTTTTCAAGTCGGGGATCGTCAACTCTGACACCATCCATTTCGCGAGCTGTATTCTCAGCCCTTGAATTTCCGCGTTCGAGAGTAACGCTGCGCTCTGGATCTACTTTGCGGTTATATGTTGATTCGAGGGTGAAAGGTTTAGATTGGAAGGTAGAATCGCCACCGGCTGGAGGCGAAAAAGAGTTTTGACCATCACCGTACATCGAGTAGTCGAACGAAATTTGAGTTTGATCACCCTTTTCGGATAGAGAAGATTTTGCAGAAGGCCCCAGGACGGTTTTCATGTCATTCCATGAATTAGCTGAAACTTCACTGGACCGATCATTGACCGCTCTAGGCTGCTGGCTCTCAACTGAGTCTAAAGCATCTTTACTCATGGAATAACTCGTTTTCAGACTGAAAAGTTAGTAAATTGGACTGCAGACAAAATCAAAGAAGCTCATTAATATATTTCCCCGATATAACATTTCTTAATCGGTTGTCAGGAAGGAATTGGAAATATTTTTATTTCTCCTACCGTCTTTTATTAAATCATATAGTTGAAAACAGCTATTGAAAACAGAGCTAGAGTTTTGAGAATTTTGATTTTCTAAAACAGGATACTGACGTGCGTTTTATCAAGTGCGCCAGCTGTGGAGAGTCACAGCCAATGGTGACTCCCGCGACATTTTCAACTAATTTGGGCTGCGTGGCCTGTAATCAAATGCTCCCTTCGAGCACGGGAGAGGCAGCCCGAAGGCGGCCTCTCTTGATTGGTGGTTACTCTCCGTGCAGAGTTTATGAGTCTAGCTGAGTGAGCAGGAAGGCATTACTCTTCATCCACTGCTTGTGCTCTACGCTATAAACTTCAGCGAATGTCAGGAACAGTGCCGAATTGTGTACGGCCGCGATCACCTGATCTCCCTGTGATTGCAAGATACGAAAGAACCTCGCCACGGCAATTGCCCACCGCACTGATAGCCCGGTGTCGGGTTCATCAAGCAGGAAGGTGTGCGGTTCTTGCCGAAACTGACTGACTTAATCATGGTTTCCTTAAGTATTGAATTGAGAATTGCCTATTTGATTCAGAGAGCTTTGTTGGAGCAGCCGGCGACGAATAGGCCGGCTGCTGTGAGAATTCCGGCTGGGGCCCCGGCGAAATCGAGCACCACTTTGCCCAGCTTGTCACCAACCTGCACCATGGGCACGTAAACCCGCAATTTCGAATACGGCTGCCAGCGTGGCGCTACGGGCAACGCTGCTAGTGCCTCACCACCGAGCAGGAAAGCGGCGATTGCAGAGGCCGCCTCAGCATGACTCTGAAGGTTCCAGGCCCAGACGATTAGCTCGCCTGGCAGTGAATCTTCTGCGGTGTGTACTCTGGAGAAGTCGCCCGCCAGTCTGCGGACGTTGTGGAAGGAGTAATAGATTAGCGAGAACGTGCAGTCGTGCATATACACGGCCGTCACTCCCAGCTCATCAACTTCTACCACTGTGCCAATTTTGTTCTTCGGCTGTGGCTGGCCTGCTTTAGCGAAGGCAGTCAGGGCCTCGGCTTCATCGATTTGACGCAGTGTTACCCAGTCGCCATGGTTGCTCGACAACCGGCTGTTGGCCTTGGTTCCCGTCTGCATGGAGCCTGCATCAAAGGGGTAAGACAAGCTCCAGCCGATACTGGGAGCGTAATCGTTAGTCAGCCGGCTGCAGTTGGCTAGACTATTTGCACTAGGCAGAGTATTCATAGGTTTCCTTTTTTCTGTGGTGCTAGAAAATCACCGGCTGGAAGGCGAGTCCCGCCGCATGCAGCTGCATGGAACGGGGAATGCCGAGGCGCTTGTGGGTGCGACGAGCTGCCGGAATGGACACCTTGTGTCCGGCGGCGATCATGTTGCGTTCGTATGGGGTCACCTGGCACAACTGCGTCTTGCCGTTCACGGTCTGTTCGATGAAAGTCATGTTGGACATAGTTTTTCTCCTGCGGACATATTTCGTTGTTAGAAAAAATGGTACTGCTGGTGGTGCCAAGTTCTTGGCACCACCAGCTTCGAGGCTGTTCTTACTTCCGACAAACTTCGGCGAATGGTAGAGGACTCGCTCCGTTACTCACTTCCGGTAGCTTGCCGTCCCAGCCCTGATGCACTAAGTAGCAAAGCAAACCGGGATTCTGACGCAGCGCTGCGGCTTTGGCGATCACACCGGCGGTTTCGGCGTCAGCCTGGGCCCTAATCTGATAAGCCTCAGCTTCAGCGTTGCGAATTTTCGCGGCTTTCTCCGCTTCGGCGTCAGTAATGGCCTTGGTGCGATTGTTTTCGTAGGTGCCGATAGACTGCTCTGTTTGGGTCTGTTCGCTGGTCGCCTTCTGAAATTCAGGCGAAAAAGCGACATGGGGAAAGAGCACGGTGGCGATATCGATCTGGTTGGGCAGGTTGTGCTGCTTGAGCGATCGCGTTACCCAGTCGGTCATGGCTGCTCGGCTTTCTTCGGCTATGACGGCGGCCTTCTGTTGCAGGTCGTAGGCGTCGTATTTGGCCGAGATTGCTTTTTGCACTTCCATTAAGCCTGGTTCAATCAGGGCTTTTTCGACGGCTTCTTCGTTGCCGAAATAGGTGTAGAGAGAGAGTGTGCCACCAGGTAAAATCGACCACTGGCTGTTGGTGTTGATGGTCGCTACCTGCAGGTCGTGGGTCGGGCTTTCGACATCTTTTGCCGTGGTGTTTCGGGCCTGGTTGTCGATTTCGATGACTTTGATGAAAGGCATCTTGAAGGTCCAGCCGGCCGCGCGCATGCTGATCGGCTTACCGAAAAACAGGTCTACGCCGGTGTGTCCTCGCCCAACGTTGACCAGCGGAAAGCCGACAACAAAGAAGAGGATATAGAGAACAGGTAGTGCCCAGGCCGCTCGTTTGATCAGTTTGGCTGAGCCCGTACTCAGGTTGGCGGTTAATTCGCTCGGGAAATAATTCGTCAGTTTCATTGTGTGTCCTTATCCTTTCAGTTACTGTTTATCAGTTGCCTTGGGGTTCGCAATCGATGCCTGAGCTACTGCATCGATGCCCGAGATGATCACTTGCGTGTTGTTGCCCAGCTGAATGCGCGGCGAATGCCCACCTGCTTTTAGCCACTTCATGATTGCTTCGTACTTGGCGACGTCAGGCGCCACAGCATTGGCGGCACCAACTTTTTGTACCTTGTAAGCATTTGCCTTGGCGATCGCTTGGGCAGCCGCTGCTTCGCCGTCGGCAATGATTTCGGTGACCCGTCCATTCATGTCGGCCTCGATGCCGCGAATTTTGGCTTGGGCATTGGCCGTGTGGGTCTTCACCTGGGATTCAGCCTTGTTCTCCAGAGTGTCACGTACGGGCTTGGAGAAGCCGAATTGAGTGATTGCAACTAAACCTACATGGACGGCATTGCGGTCCACTCCTTTGGTCTGCAGTTGGTCGCTGATAGCGATTTGGAGCGCCCTCTGGATATCGTCAACCACTGCTGGGCGATTCCAGATTAGTTGTTCAGGTGTGCGCAGAGAAGTTTTGCCACGCGTTGCCTGGCTTATTTGGGGGTCGACAACGCCCTTAATCAGTGACTCGAAGTCACCATAGTTGCGGGCCAGAGACGGAATCGCTGCCGGATCAATCCAGATCTGAGGCACCACAGTGGCGCTAATCGGCTGGTTGTTCGAATCAGTGGGAGTGGTTTCGCGAGCTTCGGCGATAGTCCAGAGCTTCATATAGATGGCAGACTGCCAGGGCATTTTCAGGTGCGGGCCTGGCATGTAGACGGTATCGTCGACGTTACCGCCAAAGGCCAGGGCAGCGCCATAGCCGGCTGGCACCTGCAGCAGGAAGAGTGGTTGGGCGACCAACTGCA
>CASBPX010000162.1 GCA_949127735.1 Candidatus Obscuribacterales bacterium
CGACCCTGCTTTTTGTAGCCACCGCCGCTTTACTTTTAAACATTATGGCTTTGACCGGGCCAAATCTTTCAATTCGTCTTTGGCAACTTGAGCGTTGCGATCAACTACCTTTTTAGCGATCTCTTCCTGTTTATCTAAGTTTTTCTTGGCTAATTCAGTGCTTTCTTTAACGTTCGACTTTTGAGCATCAATATTGCTTTTCTCAATGTCTAGTTGTTTTTTTGTTGAATCGAGAGTTTGCAAACTCTGGTCTTTCTGCCGTTCAATGTCTTGCTTCAATTCTTCAGTCGTCTTCTCGACTACTTTCATTTGCACTTCTTTTTGCTTGTCAATGTCTTTTTCTCGCTCTGCCAATTCTTGTTGCGTGTTGCTGCAAGCGGTCGTGCTCAGAGTGACGAACGCCAGGGCCAGAAGCATTTTGCCTGGCTGAATTAAACTGCTATTATTACTTTTCGATCTAAAAATCATGTTATTACCCTCGTTAAAAATTAGTCTGTAGAGCCAGACCAGCTTTCTGCGTTTTGGTTCCATGTGGCTTGAGCGAAATCAGCTACAAGGTCCACAAAAGTGATTTGAGATTCTACTGACGAAAGAAAGGTTCGGGTAGCGATTTAGGCTTCTTGCAGCTCTAACTCCATGTGTGCAACAGCATGTCCGTAAAGGGCAGTTGTGAAAGTATCGCACCAGAGCTGTAGCGGATTGGCTTGCAATGATTGTTTTAACTTTAAGAACCGGCGACGACGTTGAGTTGTTGGCATCTTTAAGCACCGCAACGTTGCCGCTGCCATCGCAGAAATATCTCCGGGCTCAAAGGTGATGGCATAGGGTGAGAATTCTTCGGCCACACCAGCTCCTTTAGAGAGAGCCAGAATACCGGGACGCTCTCCGGCCTGGCAAGCAATAAATTCTTTGGCCGTAAGGTTTAGACCATCTCTTAATGGGCTAACTAGCATCACTGCCGCTCTTTTATAAAGATAGGTTAGTTCATCGCTGTTCAGTGATTGCGAAATTGAAACCACTGGCTTCCAGCGGCTTGTGCTGTATTTTTGCTCTAAATAATCTATTTGTTCCTGGCACTCTTTCCAGTAATTGTCATAAGCTTTGATACCGGCTCTGGTGCGCCCGCAAATTTGCACAAAAGTTATGGTTTCCCGCAATTCCGGATTTTGCTCGAAGAGCAGGTCTATAGCTTTAAGTCGGTCGACAACACCTTTCGTATAATCGGCGCGTTCTACTGAAAGTACGTATGGTGTTGATTCCAGCTGCTCGGCGATGCTGCTGTATTGACCTTCATTGCGCTCAGCCCAGTGGTCCAGGTCAAGTCCTAGCGGCGCCGCTACAACTTCGGCCACATGACCAAATGTGCGCGAATTGGCAAAAAATGGTAGATACTGGTCGACAAAATTATTGAAATTGTCCACATACTCTTGCGTGTGGAAACCGATGGCTTTAGCTGAAAGCATTGCCTGTGCAAGTTCAACAATGGGCGCGACGAATTCTTGCGGAACTGACTTTGGCCACGGAATATGCCAGAAAATAGCTGAGTCACGTCCTTGACGCTTAAGCAGTTTTGGCAGTAGGGCGAGTTGATAATCTTGAACAAAGTACGGATCGTGACTTTGTTGTCTCTCTATTTGCGCTGCAAAAATTGCGTTGAAACGAGTATATAAGAAGTAGTCTTCCTCTTTGTAAATGGCATGCTCCGATAGATCGTGCATGATTGGCCAGATGAATTCGTTGCAGAAACGATAATGTGCATCGCACAGTGCCAATGGAATTTTCTCGCCGCTATGCAGACGAACAGCACTTCTAGACTGCGATTTCACTTGATCTTGATCTAGATACCACCAGGACTGATTGCGCCCGCCAGATTTATATAAACGATCGAGCGCAGTGGATACACCACCTGCCATCCCAGGTCCTCTATACGAAACAATGTTCATCTGTGAACTCCATGCCTCTTCTATTGCGTCGACTGTGACTACTGAGTTTTCATGAAGTTCCCGAACCAATCTTTTTGGTTACTTATTTAATCTGGAACTATTCGCTTGGCTCTGCGTCTGGTTCAAGCTGGAAGGTACGGGGGAGATAAGGCAAGAGATGAACAGCGAAATGCGGCCGCAAGGGAACAATCAGCGCAAACTGCAAAAGAAAGAGAGTTTGATTGTGCTCGGTGTTGCCTTGATTTTTTCCTTGCTAATTCTGCTTCTATTTATGATTGCTCCTGGTCCACTTTCGCAAATGTATCACACCGCGGTAACTGAGTTTTATTCAAACTCGGCACCGCCATCGATACCAAAGTGGGCGAGCAGTCGAGCTTCGCGCGCTGTGACCGGGGTTCAGCCAACCACCGCATCGGCCGCTACAGTGCTGGCCGGCAGCTCAGCCGAAGCTGAGATGGCAAATCCGGCGATTTTTGTAGCTAAATAGTAGTAATATCCATTGATCTATGGACCCTGCCTATCCAATCTTTTGTGATGCCGCCCGAGTAGCTGGAGCATTTACTTGCCCTCCTGCCTTAATCGGGCTCGACCGTGACGGTACTCTGGTACCTTACGCTGAACGTCCCGATGAAGCTGTTGTAGATGAGCCTTTGCGTCAATTACTAAAAGACCTTTCTGCCATTGGGGATACTTTTGTTGCTGTGGTTAGCGCTCGTAGCCTGACGCAATTGAAAATTGATTTTGGCGACATCGACAATATTATTTTGGCCGGCAACTACGGCATGGAAATTCTCTATCCTGGCGGTACGGCTATAGTCTGCCCTGAAGCTACCAGGCTCAGACCGCAGGTACGTGCCGCTGTGCAGACAATCACCCCCCTGGCAAACTCATTGACCAATTGTATTCTCGAAGATCATGGCCTCAGTGCCTGTTTGCATTTTCAGCACTCGCCAGATTACGAGCTACCTAAGGTCCATGCCGCGGTTGCCCATATCGCTACTCAGTTTGAATCTTTGCAAGTGCGGCGGCAACCCACCAGCTATGAAATCCTGCCCAATTTTTCTCACGGTAAAGGTGATGCCCTGTCAGCCATTGAAACTACTGTGCTAGGTCCTCAACACAGGCGACCCGTATTTTTTGCGGGTGACACTGAAGGTGACGAAAGCGCATTCGCGTGGGTTAATGCCCGCCGTGGTGTCAGCGTTAAAATTGGCCCACAAGCTCAGCCTTCTTGCGCTCAATATCAATTGGCCGATCCTGCAGATTTGCGACAGGTTCTTGCTTTGATGAAAAAGCGCTTTGCATCTACAGCGAGATGAGAGATTGTTCATAAAAATTGATCTCAAAAAGGGGAACTTTTAAAAGGTGCCCTGGTCTTTCAATGGCCGAGCTATTTGCCAGAGCTAGACCATCAATAACCAGACATCAATAAGCAATCATTAACCACCAGAGATCGTCAAAACTGAATACGCAGAACCCAAGGAGATGTGACAATGGCCACCGCCACTAACGCCACCGCTGACAGTGCATTTCTTGTAGATGCTCGGCCGCTTTTAAAAGCGCTGAGGAGCATGAAAAGAGGGGATTTCTCAGCCCGCATGCCCCTTGATGGGATCGGGGTCGATGGAGAAATTGCAGAGGCGTTCAATGACGTTGTGGAGCTCAACGAGAGGCTGTTAAACGAGCTTCAGCGCATCGGCAATATTGTCGGGCGCGAGGGCAAAATTACTCACAGAGCGCAATTAGGCGATGCCGCTGGTTCGTGGGCGAAAGCGATTACCGCGGTCAACACTTTAGTAGGAGATCTGGTGCGGCCAACCACCGAGGTGGCCCGAGTTATCGGTTCTGTGGCGAAAGGTGACCTCAGTCAGACAATGGCGCTTGAGATGGAAGGTGGTCCGCTCAAGGGTGAATTTTTACGCACAGCAAAGACCATCAACACCATGGTCGAGCAGCTCAGTTCGTTTGCATCAGAAGTAACACGGGTGGCCCGCGAAGTAGGTACGGAAGGGAAACTAGGAGGTCAGGCGCAAGTAAAAGGTGTGTCTGGTACCTGGAAAGATTTGACCGACTCAGTAAATTCAATGGCCTCAAACCTTACAGCTCAGGTGCGAAACATTGCCGAAGTGACGACGGCTGTGGCTACCGGTGACCTGTCTAAGAAAATTACAGTAGATGTTAAAGGCGAAATTTTAGAACTGAAAAATACCATCAACACCATGGTTGACCAGCTCGGATCGTTCGCTTCAGAAGTAACTCGGGTAGCCCGCGAAGTAGGTACGGAAGGGAAGCTCGGAGGCCAGGCGCAAGTAAAAGGCGTTTCTGGTACGTGGAAAGATTTGACCGATAACGTGAATTCAATGGCCGGCAACCTGACGGCCCAGGTGCGAAACATTGCTGACGTGACCACAGCTGTAGCCAATGGCGATCTCGGTAAGAAAATTACGGTAGACGTAAAAGGCGAAATTCTCGAGCTGAAAATCACAATCAACACCATGGTTGACCAGCTCGGATCGTTCGCTTCAGAAGTAACCCGGGTAGCCCGAGAGGTAGGTACAGACGGGAAACTCGGTGGTCAGGCGAACGTAAAAGGCGTGGCCGGTACATGGAAAGACTTGACAGACTCAGTAAATTACATGGCATCAAACCTGACATCGCAGGTAAGAAACATCGCCGAAGTTACAACAGCTGTTGCTAACGGCGACCTCTCTAAGAAGATTACCGTAGACGTAAAAGGTGAGATTTCGGAGCTGAAAAATACCATCAACACCATGGTTGACCAGCTCAGTTCATTCGCATCAGAAGTAACCCGGGTGGCCCGCGAAGTAGGTACAGAAGGGAACCTGGGAGGACAGGCGCAAGTAAAAGGCGTCTCTGGTACGTGGAAAGACTTAACCGATAACGTTAATTCGATGGCCGGTAATCTCACCGACCAGGTGCGAAACATCGCTGACGTGACCACCGCCGTTGCTCGAGGGGACCTCTCGAAGAAGATTACGGTAGACGTAAAAGGCGAAATATTAGAGCTGAAAAATACAATCAACACCATGGTGGATCAGCTCAGCTCATTCGCAGCCGAGGTAACTCGGGTAGCCCGGGAAGTAGGAAGCGAAGGGAAACTGGGAGGCCAAGCGTATGTAAAAGGTGTTTCCGGTACGTGGAAAGACTTAACTGATAACGTCAACTCAATGGCCGGAAACCTCACAGGTCAGGTGCGAAACATTGCGGAAGTGACTACGGCTGTAGCTAACGGTGACCTCTCTAAGAAAATTACGGTAGACGTCAAAGGCGAAATCTTAGAGCTGAAAAATACGATTAACACAATGGTTGACCAGCTCAGTTCATTCGCATCAGAAGTAACCCGGGTGGCCCGCGAAGTAGGCACCGAAGGTAAGCTCGGTGGACAGGCGCAAGTGATTGGTGTTGGCGGTATTTGGAAAGACCTCACCGACAACGTGAATTTCATGGCCGGTAACTTGACAGGACAGGTGCGTGGTATCGCGGTAGTCGTGACTGCGGTAGCCAATGGCGATCTTAATCGCAAACTGGTCTTGCAAGCGAAAGGTGAAATCGCCGCACTGTCCGACACCATCAACGAGATGATCGACACACTTGCCACATTCGCTGACCAGGTAACTACGGTGGCTAGAGAAGTAGGGGTGGAAGGAAAATTGGGAGGCCAGGCGAAGGTGCCTGGTGCGGCTGGAACGTGGAGAGACTTGACCGATAACGTCAACCAGCTCGCTGCCAACTTAACTACTCAAGTTCGAGCCATCGCTGACGTAGCAACAGCGGTGACAAAAGGCGACTTGACGCGAACAATTTCGGTGGAAGCTTTAGGCGAGGTTGCGGCGCTCAAAGATAACATCAACGAGATGATTTTCAACCTCAAAGATACGACCCGCAAAAACACTGAGCAAGACTGGCTCAAGACCAACCTCACTAAATTCACACGAATGCTCCAAGGTCAAAGAGATTTGCTTACGGTGGCAAACTTGATTCTGTCTGAGGTATCGCCCCTGGTGCAAGCGCAACATGGAGTGTTCTATATATGTGATGGTGAGGTCGGCGATGAGACTCTGAAACTGATTGGCAGTTACGCTTATCAAACTCGCAAAAATCTGGGCGATCGTTTCCGCTTGGGTGAAAGTTTGGTTGGCCAATGCGCGCTTGAGAAGCAAAGAATCTTGGTTCAGCAGGTACCCGCAGATTATGTGCGCATCAGCTCCGGCCTGGGTGAGTCTAGTCCTCGCAACATTATTGTGTTGCCGGTGCTCTTTGAAGGTCAGGTGCGTGCAGTAATCGAACTGGCTTCAATGCAAGACTTCAACGACACTCACTTGAACCTTCTGGACCAGTTGACCGAATCGATTGGTATCGTGCTTAATACCATTGAAGCCAACACTCGAACAGAAAACCTCCTCAAACAATCACAATCACTGGCTCACGACCTGCAAAGCCAACAGCAAGAACTTACCGAAACCAACAGACGGTTGGAGCAACAAGCCAATACTCTGCGGGAGTCCGAAGTCTTGCTCACTCAGCAACAAGAAAAGTTGCGTCAGACCAACCAGCAACTGCAAGAAAAAGCAGAGCTATTGGCTGTGCAAAACAAAGAGGTGGAGCAAAACAATCGCGAAATTGAAACCGCGAGAATATCAGTGGAAGAAAAAGCTAAGCAATTGGCTCTTACCTCAAAATATAAATCTGAGTTCCTCGCCAATATGTCTCACGAATTGCGAACTCCGCTAAATAGTTTGCTAATTCTATCGAGATTGCTGGCTGAAAACGATGAAGGCAACTTAACCGCTGATCAAGTTGAATACGCTGAAACCGTTCACGCCGCCGGCTCAGAACTTCTGCTGCTAATCAACGACATTCTCGACCTGTCGAAAATTGAGTCTGGCAACATGACTCTTGATCTCGGTGAGATGCTACTGACCGATCTCAAAGAAGATATGGAACGCGGCTTCAAGCACGTGGCAGAGAATAAAAATCTTTCCTTTGCTGTGGAACTCGAACCCGGTTTACCGGCTGCCCTTTACACCGACGGCAAGCGACTGAGCCAGATTTTGAAAAATCTGCTCTCCAACGCCTTCAAGTTTACTGAGCATGGCGGAGTTACTTTGACCATGAAATCAAGTAACGGACGCGAGCTGGCCTTCGTTGTCACTGATACTGGTATCGGTATTAGCAAAGACAAACAGCAATTGATATTTGAAGCCTTCCAGCAAGCGGATGGCACCACCAGCCGCAAATATGGTGGTACCGGCCTTGGACTGGCCATCAGTCGTGAAATTGCCGCCTTATTGGGTGGCCGTTTGATTGTTGACAGTGCACCAGGTGAAGGAAGTTCATTTACTTTCTTTATTCCAATTTCTCGGTCACTGGTTCCTGCGGAACAAATTCTCAGAGAAGATTATGAACAGCGCCGCCGGTCAGTGCTCGAGCGGCAAGTAGGAAGGATGACTGCGGTAGAAGATACTTTGCCTGACGATCGCACGTCGATTAATCCTGGCGATAAAGTGGTTTTGATTATTGAAGATGATTTGCAGTTTGCCAAGCTTTTAAGTCAATTGGCTGGCGCACAGAATCTCAAGACCATAACCACCGCCCATGGTGAAGAAGGGGTGTTGTTGGCCGGTCAATATAAACCACACGCAATAACGCTTGATTTGCATTTACTGGACGGTTCGGGCTGGACGGTGCTAGATCAGCTGAAGCACAATCTGGCAACTAAGAATATTCCAGTGCATTTGATTTCTGTTGATCCAGAAGACAAACGTGCTCTGCGCCTCGGCGCCCAGAGCTTCATCCAAAAACCTGTCACCAGAGAAAATCTGGAAGCCATGCTGAACACCATTTCAGATAACAGAGAGCAGGTTGATAAACATGTTCTGATCGTAGATCCAGACCCTGAACATCAGCGTTCGCTAGTAGAGATGCTCGGCTCCACAAAAGATGTCTCTATTCATAGTGCTACTACTGCAGCTGAAGCACTGGAGAAAATTAAATCGGAGCCCATTGATTATGTAGTTACTTCTTTGTCTTTGCCTGATATGTCTGGCTTTGAATTTATCAAAGAAACACGCAAATCACGGCCACTACCCATAGTGGTGCATAGCTCTGAGCAGCTTAGCGAGGAACAGGCTGAGGAGTTGAGCAGTCTCCACAGCCAGGACGCTCTGGAAGCTGTGCTGACTATGGATCAAGTGTGCCAGACATTGCTGCGCAATTTGCAAATTGAAACAAATGGCTTAGGCAATGGCAGCTCCAGCGCGACGGCTTCAAAGGGTATGCCACAATCAGCCAGCGGACACAGTGCTGTTGTCTACGATAATGCGCTGTCTAATCGCACCATATTGATTGTGGATGATGACCCGCGCAACATCATGGCCATGAGATCGATGTTGGCGAAGCAAAATTTGAAAATTTTGCATGCTGACGACGGCCGCAAGGGTATTGAGATGCTCGAGGCCAATCCAGAGGTCGAATGTGTCCTGATGGATATTATGATGCCTAATTTGAATGGCTATGAGGCCATGAGAGAGATTCGCCGCAAAGACCAATTTGCCAATTTGCCGATTATTGCATTGACTGCTAAAGCAATGAAAGGCGACCGGGAAAAATGCCTTGATGCCGGTGCATCTGACTACATCGCCAAGCCTGTTGATTACGATCGCTTGCTCTCACTTTTGAGGGTCTGGCTATACAAATAAATGGGAACCAGCAGGGGCTGTTTACGTCAAATCAACCGTGAAGTTCAAAAAGCTTTGAGGGAGACGAAGAAACAATGAACATGCACGAAGTCGGAAGTGACGGCAAAAATTCTGCTAATAGCTGTTCACTAAAATTGCTCATTGGCGGCGCCGCTTCGGTGGCTGAGCTCAATGTTATAAAATCACCTGCTGCTGACGTAATTGTCTTTCCAGATTTGGAAAGTGAAGCCCGCTGCCAGAACGGCGTCTGTAGCTTGAACTGGAAGCCGATACGCAACGTTGCTTAATTCTTGAAATCGTCAGTTGTAAAAGTGCGGTTTGCCCAGCAGACCGCACTCTGTCTTGGTTTGCTACTTCGTCCGTGTTGAGAAAATGTTTGGTAGACGACGGAACTTTGTGATAAGTTATCTTTTCCTTCTATACTAGGTTGATTGAGAAGGCCTTTCCACCGTATATCGGTGCTGTTTAAGATTCACACAAGCAAATTTTTTAGTTACAAGGACCACAGCAATGAATACAGCTGAAGAGATTCATACAACGGAAAGACCTCTAGTTTTGCTGGTTGAAGACAATTTGCTTAACCAAAAAGTCGCAGCTATCTTGCTGCAAAGACTGGGTTTAACGGTGCAAATTGCCAACAATGGTAAAGAAGCCCTGGACGCAGTGGCCGAAGACAAGTTTGCCTTGATTTTGATGGATTGCCACATGCCTGAAATGGATGGCTTCGAAGCTGCTGTGGGAATTAGAAAGCTCGAAGCTCTGTCAGGAACCTATACTCCAATTATTGCCGTCACGGCTCTGGCTATGGGCGGAGACCGTGAGCGTTGTATCGCTGCTGGCATGGATGATTACATCTCCAAGCCCATTGACAAGGATCTTCTCAAGCTCAAGATCAATCACTGGTTGCGCACTGACGTGGTGTACGAAAGCCATAAATTGCGCCGCAAGTATTTGCGTCCAAATTCGACTTTGACTTTGGTAGACGGCAAACCAATTGATTTAGACGAGCTCGAAGAATTCTACGGCGCTGAGCAGATGAACCAGATGATGAGCATGTTTATTGCTGACACTGACGATATGCTCAAGCGCATTCGCCCACAAATGTTCGAACGTCATGCGCGTGGCATTGCCGGATTGGCTCACGAAGTTAAAGCCTCGTGTGCGTCAATTGGCGCTAAGCAGCTGGCTCGCCTCTGCCTCTATTTAGAACAAGCTGTCGGCCAGCAAGATTGGATCGAGGCTGAACAAACCTTGACCTCGC
>CASBPX010000163.1 GCA_949127735.1 Candidatus Obscuribacterales bacterium
CACCACCACCGCCGCCGGCTACTCTGACCAAGGCCCTTAGATTAGGCGGAAGCATGTTGTATACAGCTTGCGACACTACTTGACCGGGAATAATGGAACCAAAGCTCTGTGCCATGGCCGGAGGGGCCATCATAAATAGCGTAGCTAAAAGGGCAAATTCACCGCGAAATCTCATATTCTATGCTCGCATTGGTAAGTGAGTACTAAAGAGCCGTCAGCTCTGGCCGGATTCGAAAATTATCCTGGGTGAACCAATAATACGCCTGCTCTTGACCCTTGTCAATAGATCTTGGTCCATAAATTGAACGTTAAGACCCTAGCTTTGTCCATCGGTTTGATCCTGGCTGCCTTTTACCAGGCGTCAGCGTCAGCGGCTCTGGCGTCTGACAAAATTGCAACAGCCCTTTCTATGCGGCAAACAAATAAAATGGTTGGCGATTGCGATTTGCTATTCAGCAATCTAGGCCTGCGCCTTTTTGTGAAAAAGACTAAGCTCACTTTCCTGTTACTCCCTCCTTATAGCGAGGTGATTTGTTTCAGCCGCGACTCTGGCAAGATATTTCGCTGCCCAATTAAATCGTTTCGCAATTCCTTCAGTACATCCATGACTATTCTTGCTGCTTTCACTCTGGAAGACGCCAGGTTGAAAGCAGTGGGGCGGGCCAAACAGGGAAAGCTTGACTTAGTTAAATATGAAACCACAACCGATTTTGAAGCGCAGCAGCTTGTTCGTCTAAAAAACCGTGAGTTGGGTGGCAGCTCGCCGCACCATTTAGTACTTCTAGCGGCAGACAAATTGCCTTACGATAAACGTATGGCTGTTCTAATCGAGCGTATTTATTGTCTACCGAAAACAGGGTTGATACCGATTTCAGTACGTTACAAAAGTGTGGAAGGCGAAGAGATTATTTTTCTTACAACTGGTGCCTGTACGCCCTGCAAAATTGATGCCGCCTTAATGCAAATTCCTGCTGGTTTAAAACCCGCCAGAATTTTAGAGGAGACTCTAGAGACTAAAAGTTCGCCTGAAGCCATTGATCTGATGATGCTCAAATAAGGCCAATATTACTGCTTATTCAATGCTACTGCACCGCTGGCAGTGCCGTGAAAAATTGATAAAACTCTTTCAATCCCGCAGCATAGGTGGGCATATCAGCCGCCTCCACCCAGCCGTGCGGGCTGTTCGGTAAAGGCAGCATTTGTTTGTAACCGGTGGCGACGGCAAATAGTTTATCTGAGTGACTGGTAGGAATAACATCATCGTGGCCAGGTTTGATTACCAATACAGCACCTCTGTAGTCAGGAAAAAGCGACTCTACATTTAGTGAAGGGTGCATCAGCAGTTCATCTGGATAAATATTGAGCGGACCAATGCGTTTTTTGGCCCAGGCCGCAGGTGACAAAAATGTGCAATCTAATATGAGCCCACAAGATTTGCGTGCTCTGGCAATTTCTGAACTGACCCCGCCACCGATTGATTCACCATAGAGAACGATTTGATCGCTTTTGTAGTGTTTTACTTTTTCCAAATAGTCGTAAGCTGCTATGCCGTCGGCCGCCACTGCTTCCATAGAAGGATGGCCTGAGCTTTTGCCGTAGCCGGCATAGTCGTACATCAATACCGAAGAATTAGCATCAAGCAGACACTTGACCTTAGGCCAGCGGCCAATCATCGAGCCGGCATTACCGTGAGAATATAAAGTCACAAGCCTCGACCCGGGCCTGGCAAAAAATACAGCCGAAATTTGTCTGTCACCATATCTGGTATTGACCGGAATCATTACCCGCTCTCCGACTACATCACCGATTTTGAGATACTTTTCAGAGCCCTCTTCTTCAGGACCAGGGTAGAAAGCCACTTGGTTGACAAATTCTGGATGAAAACGCGGTGCCATGACCAGATATGCAATCAGGGCAAGAACCACAATGGTAGCTAGAAAAAGGTAAAGCTTAGGCATGAGGTTGCTGTTTTAAATTGGAAAGTACGGCAATAAAAATATCCACCAGAAAAGGATCGAACTGTGAGCCTGCGCCCTGACGCAAGGCCTGGATAGCTTGATCGTGACCCATGGCCGGGCGATAAGGCCTGTCGGAAATCATAGCGTGGAAACTGTCTACGATGGCGACAATGCGCGCGGGCAGAGGAATATCTTCGCCTTTCAGCCCTCGAGGAAATCCGGTGCCGTCCCAGCGCTCATGGTGATTTTCAAGAATTTCACAGATGTCTTTTAAGGCTCTGATGGGCCTTAGCAGCTGTGCACCCAATACCGGATGCTGATTAACCAGTTCTCGTTCCTCATCACTGAGGACACCACCCTTGGTGAGCAAATCAGAAGGTAGTTTTAGCGTGCCCACATCGTGCAGCAGCCCTGCCACTCTGATTTGTTCAATTTGAGTGGCCGACAGCCCCATCACTTTGCCGAGCATTTCAGACATACGAGCTACTTCAAGGTGGTGTGTTTTGTTGTAGTCAGAGCGCGCATATAGATTTTGAGCCAGAGCTTTAACCATCTCCACTACTTCGGGCACCAGTTCTTCTTTATTTTGTGCCTCCAGTGAAACTGTCGGGGCGACAAAATCTTCCAGTGCCAGTTTATTGCTTGTATCTATAGTTATTTGCGCCATGGCGCCTTCGGTCGGCTCGGCTGCTTCTTTGGTTTGCCGCGGAGTCTCAAACATCAAATCAGCTGCGGTATGCACCTGGTTGCGACCCAGTCGTTTAGACAAGTAGAGCGCTTTGTCTGCCAGTTCTAGCAAGTGATGTTGATCAGAAGCGTCTTCAGGAAACGTAGCGATACCAAGGCTGGCGGTGACAGAAAGATTGATGCCTTCGTGCAAAATTACTTCTGAAGCCAGCGAGCGCCGAATACGTTCGGCCACCACATGCGCCCCTTCTTGATTGACCTCAGGCAAGACAATCAGAAACTCTTCCCCACCGTAACGAATGGGAATATCAACGTCGCGGCAATTGTTTTTGATCAGTCGGGCTACAGCTTTTAGAACTGTGTCGCCGACAGGGTGACCATAATTATCGTTAATTGACTTAAAGTGGTCTACGTCAACCATGAGCACTGCCAAATGACGTTGATAGCGCTCTGCCATACGCATTTGCTCTGTTAGCTTTTCCTGGCCAGTGCGGTGGTTGTACAAAGTAGTCAAACCATCTGTGGTGGCCTGCCTTTGTACCCGAGCGTAGAGGCGAGCGTTGGTCACGCCGGAGGCCACCTGGTCTGCCACCGATTTCATAAAGGCTTCATTGACCCGATTCCAGTTAGCTGGAATTTCGCCTTTATAACCAACCAGCAGGCCCAGTAGTTTCTCGCTGTAGTGAATCGGAATGTAGAACAGCGACAATATGTTGTATCCGGACAATACCTCTTCGCGGAAAGGGTCGAGGCGGCGGTCGTTGGCTACGTCGTTGGCGATGATGGCCTGGTCAGATTGAAACAGTTGGCCATATAGTGCAAGGGTTTTGAGATCCCGGCCATATTCCAGCACTCGGTAAATATCATCAGTAACATATTCAACCCGCAGTGAATCTTCAGGTTCTTCATCTGATGGTAAAACAATAAAACAGCAGTCGAGACCGAAATAACCTGACAGCTCTTCAAGCATTTCGCCCAGATTTTCTTTAATTGTAAATGAACGCCTGATGGTATTGCTGATGCGGTGCAGAAGCGATTCTTGATTGCGCAAAATGTCAGATTCTCTGCGCAGCTGCTCAAGCAGTGTGTTGCGCTGCAATTGCGACTGTCTATCTTGCGAGAGTTGTTCGTGGGCTTTCTCTAAGCGCTGAGCATAATCTTCGAGCAATTGTAATTGCACCGCCAGCTCTTTTTCGATTTTGCGGTGCCGCAGTGAAGACTGCACTCTGGCCATGAGTTCTGAATCAAAACAAGAGTCGGTCAAACAGTCATCAGCACCGACCACCAGGCCTTCTACCCGTGCAGAGGGATTAGTGTCTGGAGTGACGATGATTACTGGAATATGTTTGAATTCGGTAGATTCTTTAATAACTTTGCAGAAACCAAATCCGGTGGCGCCTGAAATATTGCTGTCCACAATAATCAAATCGATCCTGCTTTCAGACAAAATCTGCAGCGATTTTTCTTCTGAGTCAGATTCAAGCACTCTGTACTTTTCACCCAGTGTGCGCGAGAAACGACGTCTAACAACGCGGTTTGAGTGCAAAATGAGCACGTGATCTATATCTAACTGTTCGGCTTTGCTGGCGGTCGGATGTGAAATCTTTTCTCTGTCATCGTTGCCCGCCTGGAAAAACAACTGGGTGCGGTTGGCCAGATGTTCACCCATTAAACGCAAGGTTTGCAAATCTTGAGTGGAAACTTCTCGTGAAGAGTCAAAAGATATGACTCGAATCAAGCCCCGCACTTCACCGGCCTTTTGAGAAGCGTCGGCCATCACAGGCACTATGGCATAGGGAAATTCTTGAGTTTCTCCATCGGTGGTAGAAAAGGCCCGACCAAGCCATGGCCGCAAAGTCGATTTGACTTTTTGAGCAACAAGAGAGTTTGCCACCGCCAGCGGTTGCTTGTTTTCATCATTGAGATTGCGCACTGATTTGCGTGCTTCTTCATCACTGTCGTCACCCGAAAAAGTGATGACGTTATGAATTTCATGGCCGCTGACCAGGTCGATAAAACCAAAGTCAAAACCTAACACCTGGCAGATATGGCGCTGCACGGCATCCAGGAATTCTTCCTTGGGTGCTTGTTCGGCTAATCTAATTTCACGTTCGGTTTCCACTAAAACACTTATCTCAGACTGTCTTTAAACGAAAAATTTCTTCCACCACCACTGGAACATCAACAGGGTCCACAATTCTTTGCGTCGATCGGCTTTTTGGCTCATGTGTTCTTCAACCAGGTGATTGATATATGGCCACTGGAAGATTCCCTGCCGGCGAATAAATGATTCCCCTAATAATTCATCTACCACGGGGCGGAACTCATTCCGCAGCCATTTGCCCACAGGTATGCCAAAACCTTTCTTTGGCCGCTTCAAAATGTACTCAGGCAAGTAGGGCGCCACGGCTTTTTTCAATAAATATTTTGTCGTTAGACCGTGAACTTTAAGCTCTGGCGGCAGTTTCAGAGCAAATTCCACCAGAGGGTAGGCCAGAAAAGGCAGGCGCACCTCTAAAGAAGCTGCCATAGAAGCCCGATCAGATTTAACCAGCAAGTCATCTGGCAAATATGTAGTCATATCGAGACGCATGATGTTGTTGATTACGTCGTGCACGCTTCCCCGTGGGCTGTGACCGTTTAGATGCACCAGAGGCAAGTCGCCAAGAATGCGCTCTTCCATGGTTTCGGTGAGAATCTGGTGCTCAGGCATTAGCAGCTGCGGCTGGTCGGCCATGCGAATAGCGCCCATCCATCTCAGATGGCGGCGTACGGCTGGCTCAGCAGCAGCGCCGATAAAGCGCTTGACCTTGAAGTCAAAGCTGATGTTATTCATATTGACTGGCAAGCTGTTGAAGGCGGGCTCAAGCAGCCCGTGACGCAAAGCGGCGGGCATCAGACCCCACATGGGGGCAAACTTGTGTGCTTGATAAGTAGGATACCCACCAAAAAGCTCATCGCCCCCTTCTCCGGCCAGAGCCACAGTGACGTGTTTGCGAGTCATTTTAGATAGCGAATACGTGGGCACGATTGAGGCATCGGCTAAAGGCTCGTCGAGAATCTCCCACAACTGTGAAAGAGTTTCGAAGCCTAATTCAGGCGAAAAAGTGGCGACTTCATGGTCAGCCCCGATGTGCTTAGCCACGGCCAGTGCGTGAGACGACTCATCGAACGATTTGTCGTTGAAGCCTATTGAGAAAGTCTTCACCGGTTTGCTGGAAAATTGACTGGCCAGCGCGGCGATACAAGATGAGTCAATGCCGCCTGAGAGGAAGACTCCAAGCGGTACTTCAGAGATCAAGCGCAGTTCAATAGAGCGTTTGAGCAAACGTACCAGCTCTTCTTGTGCTTCTTCTTCTGATATTTTTTCTGTTTTGATATCAGGTAACCAGTAGCGCTCAACCTTTACCTGGCCGCGTTCTACCAGAAGAAAATGGGCCGGCGGCAGTTTGCTTATACCCTTAAAAATTGAATGCGGGCTGGGTACATATTCAAGACTTAAATATTTTTGCATCGCCAGGCTATCCAGCTCAAGTGTGGCTTTTGGATGAGCAAGAATGCCTTTGATTTCAGAGCCAAAAATAAAGGTGCCGCCAAAGACACCATAGTGCAGTGGCTTCTCGCCCAGTCTGTCGCGGGCGATGAATAGCCTTTGTTTGCGCGTGTCATAAATGGCAAAAGAGAACATGCCTTCGAGATAATCAAGGCAACCAGTGCCATATTCTTCGTAAAGGTGAACGATGCATTCAGTGTCTGACTTGGTTACAAGGGTGTGGCCAAGTGAGCGTACGCGCTCTTGCAGTTCTTGATAGTTGTAGATTTCGCCATTGAAAACAATCCAAATGGTGCCGTCTTCGTTGGTGATTGGTTGCTGTCCGCCGGATACATCGATAATAGCCAGGCGAGTCATGCCAATGGCAGCGGCACCAACCAATTTCATGCCTTCTTCATCGGGTCCTCGATGGGCAATACTATGGCACATAGCGCCCAGATGGTTTTCGCGCTCAGTGAGGGGTTCACCGCTTAAATTGAGATATCCGACAATGCCGCACATATTCGAACCTTTTTTGATGATAATCAATTGTCCTGTATTTGCGGCTTTTGGGCATTAGATTTGAGTCTTTGTGCAGCTTTGTGGCAGGTTATTATTATTGGATGTCGATTGCATATAGACCAGATCAATCTGAGCAAGAATGCTTGCCAAGTTCATTTTACGACAGGCCTACTGTCGATGTTGCCCGAGCGCTGCTCGGACAGAGACTGGTGCGCCGCTTCAAAGATGGCCGAATATTTTCAGGAGCAATTGTCGAGGTGGAAGCGTATACAGCCGACGACCCTGCTTGTCATGCTTTTGGCGGCAAAAAACAGCGTTGCGAAGTGATGTTTGGCCCGCCGGGCTATGCCTATGTATATTTCATCTACGGCATGTATCACTGTTTAAATGTGGTGACCGAATCTGACGGTATTGCCGGTGCCGTGTTAATACGGGCAATTGATGACGGTGCCGAGGCTCGCGGTAAAAGCAAAACTGATGGCCCCGGAAAGCTTTGCAGATTTCTTGATATCGATCGAACAATGAACGGTATTGCGCTTTTTGATGCCAAGCAGGAGCTTTATATTCAATCTGGTCGTACCATCAAGAATAGAGAAGTGGAAATTTCGACTCGTATTGGTATCACTAAAGCGGCCGACCGGTTGTGGAGATTTCATGTTAAAGATAATCACAGCGTTTCAAGGCGGAAGTAAAGCTACCTACTGGGTTCTGGCTTTAGCCTGGATGATTGTGATTTTTGCTTTTTCTAACCAGGCAAATTCTGGTGCGGTGACTGAGACTTATTTGCAAGATGCCAACGTACCAGTACGCAAGCTTGCACACATGTTTGAATTTGCACTACTGGCGATACTGGTGCAAAGGGCCCTGGCGACAGACGCAATTCAAGATCAGGTTTTAAAACTGAGTTGGAAGACCAATCTGCTTGCTCTAGGTTTTGCAGTTCTTTACGCCCTTTCTGACGAATGGCACCAGTCATTTGTTGTGGGTAGAAGCTCTAGTATTTATGACGCTGGTGTTGATACTTGCGGTGCTGTGCTTGGTTTATTAATAGCGTTTCTGATACGGAAGAAATTTTTTGCAGCCTTAAAATACTGAGTATTTAGACTATTTAGGAAAATTCAACCATGGAGGAGTGCATCTCTATTTCTTCGCCTAAGAAAAAATACAACTTGTAAGTTGTAAAAATAAACAACTTACAGGTTGTAAAAATTCTTAGGGTGCGCCGAGCGACAAACAATCGCGGGCCTCAAATAATTATTCTTGACTGCCACCAGCATTGGTACCAGGAGCTGGCGCGCCTTCTGGTTCTGCGGGCTGTACTGGAGGTGCCACAGGTGGAGCGACCACAGCGGCAGCAGGCGTCTGAACCGAAGCAGTTTCACCAGCACCATTAGTTATGTCTTTCTGTTCGCTCACTAAAAGTTTGCCTGTAGCATCTTGAACAATTGAAAGACGAATAATGACTGGTGTAGGTGGTGTACCCGAAGTACCGATTAAATTGCCTTGTACGTCAACTTGATAGCTTCCAGCTGCAAGAGTTACAGGAGTGATCGATTCGATTCGCACTTCTTGATCTTGAGGCATGGCCTTCAACTGAAGTCTAGTCAGCGGAAAATGAGTTTCGGTCCAGTAGCGGTCAGCTAATTCTGGCGTCATCATCGCCATGGCGCGAATTTGTGCTTGTCTGTAGCTGCCTTTGCGGAAATTGAGCATGTCCATGACAAAAGTACGAGCAGTCTTTTCCAAGGCCAGACTGCCAGAGGCACCAGATTCGGTTGCCGTTGCGGCATTGCTGGCAGGCGCTATATGCGGTTTAGACGAAAGTAAAAATGTAGTGGCACCTGCGGCCAGCACCAGCACTGCAAATGCTGCAGCACCAAGTAAAAGTTTTTTCTCGGTTACTAGTTCGAATAATGCTTCAGGCAAACTCACGGGAAAAGCTTTTTTAACACGTCTACGCTGAGCTAATTCGGGATATTCTCTTTCTACAAATGAATCAAATTCAGACTCTGCTGGTGGACGCTCAGAACCCACACCTACTCTCTGTCTTGACGACGGCTCAGGTGACAGTTCGCCAACTAAATTGGCTAGTCTGCGCAATTCGTCTGGCGTTAGTGCCACTGCAGTTGATGGCGGAGTGCCAACTTTGCGTCTAACAGACAATGTGGCTTTGTCTTTTGCTCCTTTAAATACAAGCATGAAACCCGATTGAGTTTCTAGCTGGCACTCTTTGTCGAGCAAAGTAAACTCGGCATTGTTGCTGAAACTTTGATCGTCTCTACTTCTGGTTTCATAGCGCTCGGGCAAGGGCTCGGCACTCAGACTTGAGCGCGATGCGTAAATTGGACGCTCTGGTCTTTCGCCATAGAGATAATCGAGGTCATCATCCATGCGGTTGATTTCCATATTGTCGTTATCTTCTTGATCGTTACTGCCGTAAGCCATCTATTACTCTACTCCAACTACTCCAACCATCACTATAAAGAGAGTTAGGCCCGAAACTTTTGTGTTCGGGCCTAACTCTGATTTCTTTAGAGATATTCTCTCAGTCTGGAAGACCGTCCTGGCTGTCTCAATTTTCTGAGAGCCTTGAACTCTATTTGTCTTACTCTTTCACGAGTAACGGCAAACAGTTGGCCTACTTCTTCTAAAGTGCGTTGACGTCCATCATCAAGACCGAAGCGCAGACGCAATACGTCGCGCTCACGGGGAGTGAGTTCGTTGAGCATCTTAGCCAGATCTTGTCTAAGCAGTTCATGGGTGACTGTGGTTTCTGGTCTGTCAGTCTCAGCATCTTCAATGAAATCACCGAGGCGAGAATCTTCTTCTTTACCGATTGGTGTTTCCAGTGAAATTGGCTCTTTAGCTGCTTTGATGATCTCATGCAGTTTAACGATAGAGACATCCATCGACTTGGCCAACTCTTGTTCTGTTGGTTTGCGATTGAGTTCTTGAGCCAGTTGTCTGGTGACTTTTTTCAGCTTGTTGATAGTCTCGACCATGTGCACAGGAACACGAATGGTACGTGATTTGTCGGCAAGCGCTCTTGTGATTGCTTGACGAATCCACCAGGTAGCATAAGTAGAGAACTTGTAGCCACGCTCATGGTCGAATTTTTCAGAAGCGCGAATCAATCCGAGGTTACCTTCTTGAATCAAATCAAGGAAGGATAGACCGCGACCGATGTACTTCTTAGCGATGGATACAACTAAACGCAAGTTAGCTTGTACAAGCTTACGTTTTGCCATCATGTCGCCTTGCAAAATTTTGCGAGCGAGTTCGATTTCTTCGTCTGGTTTAAGTAATTGAATACGTCCAATTTCTCTTAGATAGAGACGTACCGAATCTTCGGTAGCAACTTCTCTGGCAGAGGGCAGCTCTACTGGTTCATCGTCGTCATCGAGATCATTTTCTTCATCGTCGAGAATGGTGAATTTATCATCTTCGTCGACTAGATCGAGCTCTTCGAGCTCATTTCTCTTGGCGATGTTCTCATCCTCAATAAGAGGATTACTTGTGCCGCGCTCGGTATCCGGGGACTTGCTTTTAGCCATGTGGTTCCTCGTGAATTGCTTCTTAGTTCTGGTGCTTAACGAGACAGCTTCAGCGTCGACCTATTCATCCGTTCTTTATGACTTTAATGTCCCCGGAGAGGGAACCATTTGATGTGGATGTTGGTGTTCGGCTTGAACAGTTCAGGTGTGTTCAACAAATTCATCCTAAGTGCGTTTTACGTATCCAAGTGGGATCTATACATTTCCGTAATTATTGTCGGAAATACCATTGGGATTTGTACGTAGACACCTTCTGAATGAGTACTGCTTTGCAACGCCTTCAGCTTAGTATAAGTGCGCTTTGCTCGCAGTGCCTATTTCGTTAAGTGAGTTTAAAACTATATTTCAACTACTTGCAAAGCCCGAATCATTTGCCTAGCCTGACTTTCGAAGCTGCGCTGACCGTTCATGTAAGACTTTTAATTGATCACGCAAGTCAGCGGCCAGTTCAAAATTGAGTTCGCGAGCAGCATCCTTCATCTCTTTCTCCACCCGTTTGATGGCGGTTCTGAGGTCTTTGTCGGTGAGTTCCATGATGTGATCAGCAATTGCTTTTTCTTGTTCTGCTTTAGTAGAAGGCAATCGCATACGCTCGACAAAGTCGTTGCCATCGCCCTTTCCACGTAGTGCTTCCAGTAGTGAATTGCCTGTCTGTTTGACAATGGTAGTGGGGGTAATACCATGCTCTACATTATATGCGGTCTGTATAACCCTTCTTCTATTAGTCTCGGCGATCGCTCTTTCCATTGAGTTCGTCATCTTATCGGCGTACATAATCACGCGCCCTTTGACGTTTCTTGCCGCTCTGCCGATGGTTTGTACCAGTGACCTTTCCGCTCGCAAAAATCCTTCTTTATCGGCTTCCATGATGGCAACGAGGGTAACTTCAGGCAAATCGAGGCCTTCTCTAAGCAAGTTGACGCCCACCAACACATCGAAGACTCCTAATCGCAAGTCGCGCAGCAGCTCAACTCTTTCGAGGGCCTTAATATCTGAATGCAGCCACCGTACCTTAATACCGAGTTCAGAAAGATACTCGGTCAGGTCCTCGGCCATGCGTTTAGTCAAAGTGGTGACCAGAACTCTTTCACTCAAAGCAGCGCGATCTTTGATTTCGCCAATCAAATCATCAATCTGACCTTTGATCGGTCTGATTTCTACAATGGGGTCCACAAGGCCTGTGGGTCTGATGATTTGCTCCACCACTTGCTGGCTTTCAGCAATTTCCCAATCACCAGGTGTGGCTGAAACAAAAACAACTTTGCCGACGCGCTCAAAAAATTCTTCAGGTGTCAGTGGCCTGTTGTCTCTGGCACAAGGCAGTCTGAAGCCATAATCTATTAGTGTATCTTTGCGCGCCCGGTCGCCATGAAACATGCCACGCAACTGTGGAACCGTGACGTGTGACTCGTCGATAAAAGTAATAAATCCATCTTTGCCAAACTTACGTACAAAATAATCGATCAATGTTTTTGGTGGCATGCCAGGTTCACGCCCTTCTAAAATGCGCGAATAATTTTCAATGCCATTGCAATACCCAACTTCTTTCAACATCTCGATATCAAATCTGGTGCGCTGTTTCAGCCTTTGCGCTTCCACCAGTTTGCCCTGGCCGATCAGTTCGCCTATGCGTTCTTCTAATTCAAGTTCGATGGCGGCAATTGTGCGTTCAATTTCGTCTTCTTCGGCAATATAGTGCTTAGCAGGATATATTTTAATTGTCTGTTTAAGTTCTTCAACTTCGCCTGTAAGCGGGTTAACCAGCGCGATGCGTTCAATTTCGTCGCCGAAAAATTCAACTTTGCAAATACGTTCTTCATATGAAGGAAAGACTTCTAAAATTTCACCGCGGGCGCGAAATCTGCCGCGTTCTACCACCATATCGTTACGGTCATAATGAATATGCACCAGCTTGCGCAACACATCCTGACGGTCGACTTCCTGACCTACAGTCAGCTCTAAAGCCGCTGCTAGATAGCGTTCAGGTACGCCCAAGCCATAAATTACAGAGACTGATCCGACCACCACCACATCTTCTCTTTCCCAAAGTGATCTAGTCGTCGAGTGCCGCAAGCGATCAATTTCGTCATTGATGCTGGCTTCTTTTTCAATAAAAGTATCAGTTGATGGAATGTACGACTCGGGCTGATAGTAGTCGTAATAAGAGATGAAATACTCCACTGCATTTTCAGGAAAGTATTCTTTAATTTCGTTGCAGAGCTGGGCGGCCAGAGTTTTGTTGTGGGCCAATACCAGGGCGGGCATCTGTGTTTCAGCAATGAGCTGGGCCATAGTCATAGTTTTGCCCGAGCCGGTCACTCCAAGCAATGTCTGGTATGGCATTTTGGCATCGATGCCACGTTCAAGCTGCGCGATTGCCCGAGGCTGATCGCCAGCTGGAGTGAATTCTGAGACGACTTTGAATTTGGCCATTAAATGGCTGAGATTCCCTTTAAGCTGAAGCTATTTGACTTGTCTTAGCAGCTTATTCTTTTTTTCCATCTTTGGCGTCGGCA
>CASBPX010000164.1 GCA_949127735.1 Candidatus Obscuribacterales bacterium
ATCGCCCACTCGCCGATAAGCCAGCTGAGCGGCTTCAGGTGTTCACCGGGTGCTGAGGCAAGATAGTGAGTTTCGGTTGCGGAGGCAATCAGCCATGAACCATCAGCTTGCTTCTGAAAAACCATAGAAAATCTGCTTTCTGGCTTTCCGGTAATTTCTTCCTTGAGTTTAACGAAACCGTCTACCATGGCCACGTTGTCAGATAAGTAGCGAATGCTGGTGGGAATAAAATCAATTAAAATGCGGCCCTGATTGGCAAACACACCAGCGAAGCGCTTTTCCAGAGCTGCACGGCCCTGCCACGATTGGCCATCTTCATTACTATAAGTGCCGTCTTCAACCCAGAGTTTCGCCAGACCCGCGGCATCGGTGCCCGCCAGCACTCGCGTAAGCTCCTGCAGATGCGCCTTTAAAGCCTGATCGTTATTCACCACTGGTTTACTGCCACTGGTGACGGTGGTTCTGGTAATTTTGACCGTTTTTTTGTCATGGACAGCCTTGCCGTCTGCTTCCGCCATCGATGAACCCAATAAGGCCGCACTCAAGGCGCCAGCAACTACCAGGACTGGGACAGGCGACAAACTGACTTTGATGGTCATGGAGTCCTCACAAAACGGGGCAAAGAGACTATTCGGCGCCGTACAAACTCTAAAGGAGCATGGATCACACCGATTAATTGGAAAAAACTTTACTCTATTTACAACCGAATTATGAACGAATTATGCGCCAATCAAGCTGACAACGGCTCGGCCAGAGAAAACCTCTGGAGAATGTTGCATAATTATTGGCGAACCCTTTGAAAGATGATGAGATGCTCGGACCCACTTTATACGATACCTTTGACCCTGCTACAGAAGAAAGCTTGCTTGATTTCGAGCGCGAACTGGGAAGCGCATTACCTGCACCATATCGCGAATTCTTGCTGCAATTTAACGGTGCTTGCCCCGAGCCCAATCGATTTCAGTTTCAAGACTCTGAAAGCGGTTCCGACTGCCGCTACATTTTAGGTTTGAATGACACAGATCAAGACCTACGCCATTATCTTGAAACTCACAAGCTGAGATTACCCCAGGGTTTGCTTCCGATTGCCTATGATTCTATGGGCAATTTGATTTGTCTTTCAATTCGCGATCAAGACCACGGCCATGTATATTTCTGGGATCACTCTTTGATTAATAACCCGGCGCCGGCCGAGCAAGACTTAGCAGACCGCATCTTGCCTGTGGCACCGAGCTTTGATCAATTTCTCTTCAATTTAAAAGATCCGCCTCCTGAGCCAGTTATTGAAGCTGCGGCAGACGAGACCGAAGTGCAAAGAATATTGCGAGAACGCGATATGAAAGCCTTAAAAGACTTGCTCATGTCAGGCTACGATCTCGAGCATATGGACGACAACTATTTAACTCTGCTCGACAATGCCACCATAGTCGGTGACTTGCAAATGGTTAAGTTGATTGTTTCTCGTGGGGTCAAAACCGATGATGCTTTAGAAATAGCTCGTGACAGTGCCCAATTCGACCATCCTGGTTCAGACCACAAGGGCATTGTCGCCTTTCTGGAAAAGTTGCCGCGCGACAAAGAAGCACCAGGCGGCGGCTTAATCAACAAAACGTCGCTTTAACGAATTAACGAATTAACGAATAGGTTCAACAAAAACAGCAGTACCATAACAAACAACTTCAGTAGCAAACTGACTCTGATCGGTGGTGAAAGAGTTGCTGTCGTACTGTACGCCAACTATGGCATTGGCACCGAGAGCCTGCGCTTTGGCGATCATGGCGTCATACGATTGCTGTCTGCCCTGTTCGCACATGTTCACGTACGCGCCGACTTTGCCGCCGAAGATGCCCTGAAAACCAGCCTTAAAGCTTTGACCGATTGTGGGTTCGCGCACCATGGCTCCCCGAACGATACCTTTATATTCTCTGATGCGAAAACCGTCGACATTCATGGTCGTCGTCACTAACATGGTGCTGACTGGCAGAGGTGCAGTAGCGCCGGGCGGCGCGCTGATCGGCAGTGGAGTTGAGTACGGCTGTGGCGTATTTTCTTGAGCCGCTGCGGCAGTAACAGATAAAGAACCAGTCAGAACCGCGAGCAGAGCCGATACAAAAACAATTTTATTCTTCATTCCTTTCTCCTACCAATGCCGCAAAAAAAATTTACTGCCCTACCTCTTTCAACAAACGATCATAAATATTCTGGGCGGGAATACAAGCCACGCTTTTGCGCTCATTGTCCATGGTGCCCACCATCATTCCAACCAGCTGTCCTTTATCGTTTACCACCGGTGACCCGCTTGAACCGTGCGCATCCACAGCTTGATCCATTTTCACAATCATGGCAGTACGATAACAACTACTAACTTCTCCGGCATAACGATCGGCCGATGAACCGCTGGAATTATCAGCTTTAGTCAGCACCCAAACTTTTGTCTTGACGGGCAACAAGGGTGGTGCGATGGTGAGCACCGGAAAATTGCAGCGCGCCGGTAATTCAAAGGCCATCAGATCTCCACCTAAATCGCCATTAGAATGCTCGACTGGACACGCCCAACTGGTCAAAGCGTGCCCCGTCGTGGCCAATACTTGATTGCGCTGCAGATCCATAACGTTGACTGCGGTGACTTCTTGCGGCAAATTTCGCGGCAGGACATAATGAGTGTAGCCGCCAGCGGGGCCAAGCAGGTGATAAGGAGCAATCAAAAGTTTGCGACCTTTAAACCAGTTGATGCCGAAAGTCTTACCCGCCATGTGCGACTGTCCGTCTTTAAAAACAAATTTGGGAATTCCCACAGTGGTGCCGCCGTACTGTGCATGAGCTGGTAAAAGAGCTGCCAGACTGAAAACTAACATCAGCAATTTTAATTTGCGCCATACCATTATTCTTCTACTCTCAATGCCGGTAATACTTGTTCTTGCCAGACTAAATCAGAGACATGCAATAGGAAAGTGACGTTGCTTATCACTCCGAGCTTTGGGTCTGATTTTGTCTGAGGCGGTAACACATTTTGTAAGTTTACTTTTGATTGAAAAGCTTTAGAAACCGCAAGGCTATACTGAATGCCATGCAGAGCAGCGATTGGGCCTTTGTCTTTGCGCAGCACTGTTACCCTACAGCCCGGGCGCTTTTCCAGCAGTGCCATTAATGTGCCGGGATCATATAGATCAGATTCGATGGTATCGACCAGCATCACCCCTGGTGCCACCTCGCAAGCGGTGGGCGCCAGCTCACGTGCAACGTTTACAGCCTGGTCATAAGCTTCTACGCCGGCTTCCAGAGCAGCGGCGGCACGAGCATCTCCATTGACGGCAGCCACCCAGCGAATAAACAATTGTTCCAGCGCTTTTTCTCGCTCACGTGGTCTCGACGCATCATACGGCGGCAGGGTAGCAACGCCTTTAGCCAGGAGCGCCGACATAGGCGAGCCGGTCACTTGCAAGGATGGCTCACCATCAAGCAATGCCGCATCTTCGTCTAATTGATCGTAATAAATGCCCACCGCTTTCATGGCTGCAGTCAGGCCGTCAGGATCAGGGTCGGCAATGACAGCGAGCGCAGAAGCAAATTCTCCCACTTCGACCAGAGTCGAACAGGCTGGGTGCAGGCGCCTGACTGTTATTCGGCAATCGTCACCAAGTAGTTGCACTAATTTAGCAGTGGCCATCGAGACCTGGCGATCGCGATCGTTGGTGGGTTCACCGTCAATGCCATGGTGATCGCGAAAAACTACGCGAAAGCCCTCTTCTTTTAGCTTGTGCACGGCTTCTACAGTGGGCGCCGTTATTGGCGTATCAATGAAAAGAATCGTGTTGTTATCAGTGCGATTGTTTGAGCTGGCATCTCGAGCAAAATTCAACATAGTCTCGATATCGTCGGCTGTGAAACCCTTAATAAAGAGGGTAGGCACGCCTTTAAGCTTGAAGGAAATCATGGGCCGCTTTCATAATGCTAATTAGGTGATTATTCCCTATACCCAAGTCTACGCTAAATTCTGGTGCATTCACTACTTTTCAAGAGATCTATTGCTAGTTATGAACTTTCGCCCAATCTAAATTGGCCGCAGCTCTAGGGCCGCAAATCAGTGTGTCATGAGCATTTGCATGAAAAAAATTTTTGCTCTAAACCGGCGCCTGCCAAAGCTCTGATTTCGCAAGGATACACACAGGCTACAACTGGTAGAATCTACCAGTCTGATTAAATCTGTTTGGGGTTCCACATTAATGAAGGCTAAGTCAGTATTCGCAGTTCTTTGCGCACTCACACTTTCTTGCAGTGCCACTCAATACAGCCTTGCTCAATCCGGCACTCAGGTGGCACCGATTCAGGGTTCAACAGAACATGTGGAGTTGCCCGCCACTGAAAGTACCGCCATCACTGAAACTACAACTACAAGTGATACCGGTCGCACTAGAAACACCATACAAACAGTGACTGACACTATAGTCACTTCTAAAAAACAGCGTCCAAAGGTCGGTCTAGCCTTAGGTGGTGGTGGCGCCCGCGGTGCTGCCGAGGTTGGCGTACTGAAAGTATTACTAGAAGAAGGCATACCTATCGATATCATTGCCGGCACTAGTATCGGCGCTGTCGTAGGCGGCCTTTATGCCGCTGGTTTTTCTATTGACGAACTGGCAGAACGTTTTGATGATTCCGAACTGATGAGAAATTTCATGCCTGTCGGTTTGAAGTTCAGAATCGCTGTTGCGCCAATTATGTTTCTGCCCCGTCTGGTTGGCTATCACCCTTACGACGGTCTTTATCGTGGCGTCAAATTTCGCAAATATGCTAATAGCCTGGCCGGTGAAAACAGCGAAATCAGCAAGTTACATTTGCCATTCGCTGCTGTGGTCACCGATCTGGTTGACGGTAATAGCCACCGTTTAACCAAGGGCAATCTTGGCGAGGCGCTGCAGGCTAGCACCGCTGTTCCGGGCCTGCGCAAGCCGGTAGAAATCGATGGTCGTCTTTATTGCGATGGCGGCCTGATCAACAATCTACCTGTCAATCATGTGCGCGAAATGGGAGCTGATTTCATCATCGCCGTCAACATCGACGAAGATCTAGATCCGGTGCCGCTCAAGACATTCAGAAAAGCTGGCTCGGTCAGTACGCAAGCGCTAAAAATTCAGCTATATAACATTGATAAAAAACCTAATGAAACGGCCGACATCACCATTCATCCCAATACCAATGGCATCTCACTAATTTCACGCAATAAAAAAGACGGCAGATCAGGTGTTGAAGCCGGAATTGAGGCCGCTCAAAAAGCCATGCCGGAACTCAAGCGCAAGCTCGCCGCACTAGGCATTATGCCGACAAAAATGGTTAAGGCCAATTAGATTGAACAAAAAAGTAAACCGCTCACTGTCGCTCTGCCTGAGTGCCGCCGCTTTGACTTTCACCGCGGGCGCTCTCAGCAACACTTTAGCTATGGCTCAGATGCCTGGTGGCAAGCCCTATGTCGATGCTAGTATCAGCAATCGAGACGACGACACCGGTGTCAATGTCGGTGAGCCAATTTTGCTTTCTCCGGCAAATAAAGTTGCGCCGGCTTCGGTAGTGACACCAGCGGCGATGCCTAAAACCGCCGCAAATAAATCAAAACCTGGGCCACTTTATCCCAATTTTCCGCCTTGCGCCAGCTGGATTGACCCGGCGGTCAAGCCGCGGTTAGCAGTGCTCTGTCTTCACGGCCTCGGCCTCAATACCGATGCTTTCAACAGCCTGGGAACTAGATTGGCAAAACATGGCATTGCCACCTATGCAATTGATGTGCGCGGCTTTGGCTCATGGCTGCAAAACAAAGGGCATGAGCAGCTTAATTTCAAAGCCACCCTTGCCGACATCGGTGTGACCGTTCAGGCGATCAAAGCGGCCAACCAGTTGCCACTGTTTTTGTTAGGGGAATCAATGGGTGGTGCCATCGCCATTAAAGCGGCCGCTGATTATCAACAAGAACTTAATGGCTTGATTTCGTCAGCGCCATCAGGAGAACGCTTCGACAGCACCGGCACCGACCTGAAAGTCGCTGTAGAATTTCTTACTGGTCCGAAAAAACAATTTGATATCGGTAAAAGCATTATCGACCAGGCCACCCGAGATCAAGAGCTGCGCCATATCTGGCAAACCGATCCGCTCAACCGCCAGGATCTCTCTGCTGACGAACTTTTACAGTTTCAAGCTTTTATGAATAAGTCGCCCGACGCGGCAAAAAAAATCGACGCTATACCGGTGCTGATGCTTCAAGGCACACTAGATAAACTGGTCAAGCCTGATGGCACCTGGCAAATCTTCAACGACGTCGCCAGTACGCAAAAAACTTTTATTGCATTACCAAGCGAACATCTGGTGCTGGAAGACGGTCAAACTAAAACTGCTAAGTATGATGAACGAGCCTCTCTGCAAGTGGCCAACTGGATGTTTAACTCACCAGGCCCAGTCTCTGAAACTGCCAATAAAGCCAAACTTGATTCTGCAACTAAAATTGCTGCCCCTGCTCTCAAAATCGCCGGCTCGGGGCCGCAAATTTTGATGTTCCAAGCGCCATGGTCTCACCAGTGCGCTGAAGCTGATGCTCTCGCCGAGGAGGCCAGCAGTCGCTTTAGCAACAAAATTATTGTGCAACGCATAAACGTAGATACTTCAGTCTCCAATAGCGCTCAAGCCGAATTAATATCACAATTACAAATCGGGCCGCTCCCAACTTATGTTTTTGTCAACGCCGACGGTAGCGTAAATTCTACTTTGATTGGCCGATGCGGCCCAGCCAACTTCTTCGCAGCTGCCGAAAAGATAGTCCGGTAAAAACCGATTAGCGCCAGTTATGCTAAATTATCCACTGACAAAGCGACCATAAGCCTCAGGAGGCACTGATGAAAGCCCTTAAGGATTCATATCCAGATCCAAAAAAAGTTGTCGCTCTTGAGCCCGAAACTCTCGGCCATCATATTTTGCACATTCTCCACCTGGCCAAAGAACCCAATAACAAAAGGCAAGAGGTGGTCGATCATCTGGCTTCCGACTATCATCCTGACGTGCAGCAAGACGTCAAGCATGCGGTAGATAAAGCCCTTGGCTGGCTGGCCGAGCAGATGCTGGTGGGCGCCACACCTTACGATCACGATTTGCTTTACGTCACCAATCAGGGCAAAGAACGTGCCGACGGCTACCTGCCAGAGCATCCTTCCAGCGTCGGCTAGTCAAAAATATTGTTTTGCTATGACCTTACCAAGCATTGATGACTGGCTGAGCGGAGACGATTTCGAGTCTACTCTGCGCTTGATACAAGGCAGCTGCCAAGACCATCACTGGCTGTTCGCGCAAGACTTGATTGCAGCAGACGTATTTAATGCTATCGCGCTACCTGAGCGCTTTTGCCTGCTGGCTACCCACTATGGCGGCGCCCGGGCAGGTTATATGTACAGCGATAGGCCTGAGTGGATGGTGATGGCCAATTATGCATTGAGCCCGCCGCTTAGCGCCATGCCCGAACTTTACGACGGCGCCAATAGAGCGCTGATGATTGTAGATAAACATTTTAATCGCAGCGAAGTCGAACCTCTCTTGTTGGGCTTTCAAGATCATTTTGCCGACCCTGAGCAAAATGCTAATTTCGAAAAATTCTGTCAGGTCATATCAACAGTCGATCCTTATTTATATGCTTCGTACCAAGTTTCAGCTGCTGAAGTCAATGCAGGACTATTTATCATAGCTAGAGAAAAAGCTCTGATAGAACATTTTCTCAACAGTGAAGCTGTTCTATCAGCCACAGACTATGAACACAAACAGTTGCAAAAATATCGCCGGACCTTGTGGCAAGCACTAGGCCCAGAGTGCGGTCCGGGCAATTGTAGCGAAGGCGATTGTTCAAGATTGCAGACGGCGGCAAGTAAAAAATGCTTTCTCCATCAGAACATGGAATCAAATTGAAAGCATCGTATATGGTGGCGGTGCTAATATGCTAGAAGAATATTTTTTCAGCTGCCCCTATTGCTGGGAAAAAATTTCAATGTTGCTCGATTTGACGGCCGGCGGTCAAACATATGTGGAAGACTGCGAAGTTTGCTGTAACCCGATCAGTATCTACTTTGGTGTAGAAGAAGGAGCAATCGCCTCATTTCAGGCCGAAACCAGCGGGCAAATGTGATATCTACAAATCGCCGAAGTTTACTGGATTAGGCGGTTTGGCAGAGGGCGTGGCACCGGACATGGCATCAGAAGAAGCATTAGAGGGGTTAAAGACCACAGCTGTCTCACCGGTAATTAAATTGAGCGTAATAGAGAGAGTGCCGCTTTCGTTCTTCCAGATGCTAATCTCTTCACCTCTGGTCAAATGCAAAGTGTCGTCGAATCCCGGCCCAATAATGTCAATGTCACCATCGCCTCGCAAGTGAAAAATCACCTGTTTTTCTACGTCCGCTCCGACTCTGTAGAATCCACCCTGATCAGTGGTTTGAGTATATGAGTTGAGTGCGTTAAAAACGGTCAGATCACCATTGCTGTGATGAATTTTTCCCGCTCCATCACCCAGCTCGACCCGCACATCTTGCGCCAGGCGGCGACCGAAAAGAGAGAAGTCGGTCTGCACCTCTTTTTGCACCACGCCAGTTTGACCGCCGTAAACGACGTTAAAAAGTTTGTCAGTCAAGTCTTTAGCCGAACTTGCAGGTTCTTTACCTTCTAATTCGTCGGCCAAAGAATCAAAACTAAAATTCAGTGATTGCTTACCAGATTCAGGTTCGGCCATTTCTCCAGCCATATATGCCAACGCCCTTGCTACGCTTAAATTTCATGCCCTGAGGGCCGGGGCTCAAACACTATACTATATGTAGTCTCAGTGCTTGAAGTGCTTAATGAGCATTGGAGCGGTCCGAGCCATCATCAGGCGACTCTGTGCCCGCTTCGGGAAACTCAACGGCCATCAACAAATGAACATTGCGCTTTTTCAATGTAGCGCGCGCCCGGTGCGAAATATAAGGGTTTGCATCTTCTAACAGCGAGCTCAGCACAGCCATATCTACCAGATAGCTCTCGGCTACGGCATAGCGAACATCGGCACACTCGTCTTTAGCCAGCCTCCAGTGAAGGTCGGCTGATGTCTGATGATTATCCACTACTGCTGCCCTGACTTCAGGATCTTCATGCTGCGACAGCGCAAACAGCAATTCTAGAGAAACTCGAGGATGCTCCGCCGCCCTCCTGACTAAGCCTCGACAGCCTTCGCTGACAATGATTTCAAGATCTTGAGCAGCTGTCTCTGGGTCGTTGACTGCTTTCCAACGTTTTTCTTTCTGTTGCTTTACATCTATGGTGTGATTGTCGCACTCGAAACTTGATGAAGAATCGTCTGTAGGAGAATCTGTAGGAGAATCTGTAGGAGACATTTGAGCCTCATATAAGCAAAAGTATCAACCGTGATTCCGGGGTATAACTCGTTATTCCCAATTTCACGGCAGCAGTACCGGGGTTTACCGCTATATATGGCGAGAAAACACCAGTGTCATGCCGACGCCATTCCATAAAGTCTTTCCGCTTTGTCCAAAAAACAAAATAACAGTGTACATATGGTCACTTCTCTGAAGATCTCAAATTGCTGAGATTTTTTAATTCCCCCGCCTAACCTCGCGTGGTAATACCGTAGCCACCACATTCATTGAGGATTTAATATGAACACTTATAGTCCAATTTTTAGTATCAGCTTGTCTGAGGCAGCTAACAATCTATCAACCGATCAGTTTGTCGATCATATTTCGCGCACCGCTCTTGATCATTCCAACCGCAATAGTGCCACAGCTAATCGGCTCCTGGCCTTAGGTTTGATGGAAAAATTTTCGTGCATTACCTCAGCGCGCACACTCGAATGTGTAGCGGCCAATCCTAATACTCCAGCTAAAACCCTCCATCAATTGAGCAAGCATGAGAATGTAGAAGTTAAAATTGCCGTGTCGGAAAATGCCAGCACGCCAATTGCAACTTTGATGGAATTAGCTCGCTGTGCAGACTGTGACCTGCGCCTGGCCATGGCTGAAAATGCCAATCTGCCTGCGTTTGTATTGCAAATCTTGAGTATCGACGACAATCCCTATGTATCTTGTCGTGCGGCCCAAACTATTGAATTAGTCGACGCTGCTAAAAGAACTCCGCGCCTGGCCAAAGTAGTTTCAATGACGCGATCGACAAACGCCAATCCTCGCAATGGGTTTCGGCGTTTCATTCAAACGCTGACAAATATTGCCGGTGTCTGTTAAGGCCAATAAGCAGTCACAGCCTACATTTCTTTAAGTCAGGCTAACACTGATCAAAAAGCATCTGCGTCAAGAGCCGCAAGAATACACGAGTCCTCGCATTGTCGGGGACTTTTCTATTTAATACGAATAAGAGCAAACCTATACAGTTATATAGGGTAGCCCAAACATGGTGATTGCCAGCGCCGTGAATAATAGATACAGGCACCTATAGTGTCTGACCCCGGATCTACCAGGGATACCAGGGACATCAGGGATATTCAAGGATGAAACGCAAACATCTCGATGCCCAGGGAAGAACGCCGCTTCCAAACCTTACCAGCCAGTGCGCTGGCTTAGCTCTCTCCGAACTTTTTCACACAGCCCGACGTGGTGAGAGCAAGCCCAATGTGGAGTACGACCTTTCATTTTTATACTCGTTCCATTGGGACAAACCAGATAAGCAGATCAAGGAGGCGCTCAAAGTGTTACTGTGCAACCGCGAAGGCGATTCTCAACCGGAATCAGGCGTGACCAAAACGATTAAGAAAAAAACTGGCGAAAGACAGCTCAATACTCAGGCTGCACTGGAAGCAGCAAAAATTCGTTGGCTTCTGGCCATTAATCCAAACACGCCACCACCTGTGCTGGAACACCTTACACGCAATGCCAATCTTCAATTGCTCGAACGCATTGCCGAAAATCCGAGAACTCACAGCACGACCTTAGCCAGATTGGCCACTCACGAAGATTCACTGGTGCGTGCAGCCGTGGCTGAGAATATCAATACGTCCATCAAGACAATCTGGAAGCTGGCAAGAGACCATCATCCTGACGTTAGACTGCGCATTGCAGAAAGCTACACGGTACCAATTGCGGTGCTGCGAGTTCTGGCTGAAGATGAAAATCCATATGTTGCTCATCGTGCACAAATCACTGTCTATCGCATTCTAAGAGAAGTATCTCAATTGCGTACCGCTTAAGAAGTGATTTAAATTCAGGCAGACGACGCCTGCTTCAATAGATTGCTCCAATCGCCGGGCATAGCATTTAGCTGTGACGGCGATTTTGGGCGTTTTCACACGCAAGTTTTTTTCGAAGGAACCAAACCGATCTAATGCAGTCTAGGCTTTGACACAGGGAAATTTAAAAGGAAGTGGCACTCTAATGTCCATCAATGCAATCGAATTGTTGAAAAAAGACCACAGAGAACATGTTTTGCTGTTCGATCAATTTGCCAAACTGAAAGAACCAGAAGATCGAGTGAAGCTAATTAACACCATTGTCACTGAGCTGGCAGTGCATGCCACAGCTGAAGAAAAGCATCTGTATCCGGCTATGGCTAGCGACCCCAAAACCATGGAAGCCATTGAAGAGCACCATGCTTTGAAACTAATTATGGCCGAAGTTGCCGACATGAAAGGGGATGAGCCCAACATTGAGGGTAAGGTCAAAGTTTTAGGTGAAATGCTTGAGCATCACATTAAAGAAGAGGAGGAAGATCTTTTCCCCAAACTTGAGCGCATACATGTAGATCTGGAAGAAATTGGACAAAAAATCCAGGACGAGAAAGACACGCTAAAAGCTGGCATGGGGCGCGTTGGCAATCAGAAAGCCGGCCAACTCGGTGGTGCACCAAGACCCGCCCAGATCACTTAGACTTGATCATTTTTTTGACTCTTTATAGTGTCGTTCTAAAAGAGCGGCTCTGGTAGAAGTTAAATGATTAGGTTTGAGCGTGAAGAACACATAGGCGGGCAGAGGCATATTGCAGACTGACGTCATATTAATAAGTCTGCATTGTTGAGGCTTAAAAGCGGTAAAGCGCCAGTAGCCTAAATCGCGCTTGCCCTGCCGGCCATAAGCCAGGTCTTGTACAAGCACTACAGGGCCGCCACTGGTCTCGATAATATCGGCGATGCCTGTTTTGTCGGCTGAAAATCGACTGACTATTTCTTCTCTGTGAACCATGCCGTCTTGATCAACGAAAAAAATCACCACGCTTGA
>CASBPX010000165.1 GCA_949127735.1 Candidatus Obscuribacterales bacterium
GTCAGCAGCCTCTGCTTGTTGCGGCGATTGGCTCTTGACTAAAATCACACGGCGACTGACTGGAACAGACTTCATTCCTTTAGCTTGAACAGCCCAAACGGTTACGTAATAGAGCCCTTCTTTGCTGTTATTTGAAAGTGGAATGTGGCCTGAAAAAGCTGCACCATCAACTTTCATTCCGCCTTTGACAGGAATGTCAGAGACTGGTTTTGGTTCTCCCGGCGAGCCGGCCAGAGCAATGAGAGGCACAGCCATGGCCGCTGGCGGGAAAAACATTCCGGCAGCCACTGCCCCGACAATCAGTCCTGCCTTGAGTGCAAAGACGGCTTTATCGTGATTGCCTTCACCGCGGTTTGAGTAAGCAATATAATCGAGCGGTGGAAAATATGGCAGCGCCTCTTCGCCATCATCGGCGGCGGAAGCATTGCTTTCAGGACTGTAGGCCTCCCAGGCCAATGTCACTTTGTCAAAAAGATAGGGGCTGTTCATCACCCCTCGTACTTCCACTTTGTCTCCCACAGCCACTTCTGTGGCCAACGGAATCATAATAGCGTGGCGCGACAAAACTTCTGCCGCGGCGATTATTTTCTCACCGTCTGCAGATAACGCTGAGGCGAAACCCACATGAGTAGCATCGGGGTTTAGCAAGGCATCGCGGTCGTCTTGACGGCTGAGCATGGTCTTTAGAATTCGAGCAACTCCTGCTTTGCATAAATGCCTGACACCGACTTCAGAAGTCTTTACAGACGCAATACCTTCATTAACTGCATCATTACCTTCGTTCAAAGTAAATCGCCTATCAGGGTTACTACCATCAGAACTGAAGTGCGAAAGTACATTGCGCTTGGCCAGGTCTTTGGTCAAATCTGACGCAATCTTTTCAGCCAAATTATCAGGAGTGACGGGAGCTAAACCAAAAGCAGTGCGCTCTTTATTTATCAGCATAACTGCATACTGAGCCAAGTCTACTTCGGTGGCGACCGCCTTGTTTTCAGGCAAAGCAGCCTGCTCATCTAAGTAACGCACTTCGCTAAGCGATTCAAGAGTCGGCCTGTTATTACTGCTGTCGAATATGTCACCACCAGCAGTGCCGGAGCTGCGACCGGCGGCGGCATCTTCTCTGCCGGCTGCAGAATTTGGATCTACTTCTTGAGTGCCTAAAATAGTCTTTTTCAAACGCTCAGTGCGGTCAAAAAGTGAGTCATAAGCAAAGGTCTTTTGAAAAATTGCCGTTTCTAAATTCGCCAGACGCTGGTCGATATGCATGGCCGGATTGGCTGCACCAATGGTCACCGCTTCTAGTTGGCCAATGGCCGGATAGGGGTCTTTCGCCCCCGGGGCTGCCATCGCAGCAGCTGGAGTATACGGCCGACCGCCCTGACCAGTCATTGAAGTCGGAGGAGCAGCAGGGCCGCTTTCGCCCGGTCTTGCTACCCTGGTAGGAATGAGCTGAGAATCTGGTCCCAGTAGCGCTTCTCCTGGACGAGCCACTCGGGTGTCGAGCAGCGGAGTGCCCGGCTTCATTAGTGGTACCGGAGACGGTGGAGGCGGTGCTTTTGGGGGCGGAGAAGGAGCGGGCGGCAATTGAGCAGCCGAATTAGTTTTGGGCCTGGAGCTACTTTTGGCGGCAAAAGCCGGACACCAAGCAGTAGACAGACAGACTGTCATGCTTAAAGCGATAGTCGCTCTTGGCACGTGCATTCCAGCTACCCTCGCTTTAACCCTGTTAGATATATTGTGCGCACAACTGCTTCCAAATCACAAATAAGCGTTCTATTTAGACAAATGACAATTACTCCACTGAAAGCTGCGGTTAATTAGCAGCATTTGTACGCTTTGTATTATTAGTCCGAATCATTGCTATGGCGCCCTGACGGCCGGTTACCCCACCTGACTGGCGGTGCGAGTAGAAAATGTCTGGTCGGCACGACGTACAAAAGGAAGAGACATCAACTTCGGCTACACCAGCCAGCAGCAGTTGCATGGCATTGATAGCTTTTAAATCAGGCCGCGGCTGCTCTGTATTCTCACTATCACCATAGCCACCTTTCACCAGGCTGGCTAAATCTTCAATTTCCAATTTAACGTTGGCAGGGGGCGAGCATGTGAGCATCAACTGCTCCACTACATCAGCTCCGGTGGGATAGCAACAAGTGCCAATAGCAGGCCCAACTGCAGCGACCATGTTGGCTGCATCAGCTCCATAATCGGTGCATAAGAGTTCTACAGCGTTTCTGGCTATGGCTTGAGCTGTGCCTCGCCAACCTGCATGCACTATGGCTAGCAGTCGTTTCTTGTGTTCGTAGATAATTACTGGCACGCAATCAGCGAAATGCAGAAGCAAAGGCACGCCCGCCAGACTGGTGGCAACGCCATCGACCTTAGAAAGCTCCAGTTCCGAATTTTGCTCGACAATAGCGACAACATGACCTGAGTGCACCTGCCCCGGCACTTTTAAAAATTGAACATCAGCACCGAGAGCGGCACAAAGGGTGGCGCGATTATGCAGAGCGTCAGCTTTGAGTGCATCGTCTTGCACATGGCGACCAAGATTGAAGCTTTCATAGGGCACCTCGCTGCTGCCACCATTTCTTGTGGTGAATGCATGTTCAAGATCACTTGCGTATCGCATTAGCAGCGGAGACTGAACCAACGGTAAACCGCTCACTGAATTGATTTCCCACTGATTTGTTTTTAGGGCCTGAGCGGTGAAATGACTGATTATTTGCATACTACTGAATCGTCATGCCTCCACAGATATTGAGTGACTGTCCCGTGATTGCCGCAGCTTCCTGCGTGCACAAATAAACGATCAAACCCGCGACTTCCTGGGGTTCGACAAGACGCATCAAAGGCACAGAAAGCTTTGTGATTTCCAGAGCTTGGTCTTTTTCTAAGCCAGTTAGATCGCACCATTGCTGATCTCCAATTTGCTCAAAAGCCATATCTGTTGCCACCCAGCCAGGGCAAACCGCATTAACAGTGATACCATGACGGGCATTTTCCAGAGCCATGGCTTCGGTTAAGCCAATTAAGGCAAACTTGGACGCAGAATAAGCAGCGCCGTAAGCTTCGGCCGATTTGCCTGAAATTGACGAAACATTGATAATACGGCCCCAATTGCGAGCAATCATGCCCGGTAGAAATGCTTTGGACAGCACCAGAGCACTGGTCAAATTGACCTCAAGAATTTCTCTCCAGCTGTTCAGGTCGTGGTTGATAACCGCTTCAGTGCGATAGATTCCGGCATTATTGACGAGGATATTAATCTCCTCATTGACACCCTGCAAATTCTTTTCCAGCAGTTCGGCATCGGCCAGGTCGGCCACCAGATAAGAGGCGTCAATTGCTGTCAGGACGCGCAATTCTTCACAAACAGCTTGCAAATTAGACTGGTTGCGACCAAGCAAAGTAAGACGGCAGCCAGATTGAGCCAATTTGATAGCCGTGGCACGGCCGATTCCGCGGCCGCCTCCGGTCACCAGTGCGTGTTTACCAGCTAGTGCTTGAGAGTCAAAGCTGGTGGCTGCAAGCGGTGTTATCAAGAACTCGTTACCTGTCATCCTTATATTATGGAACGAATTGCGCCCCTGTGCCGGACACTGAAATGCAAAGAGGGCTTAAGTTGTGTTTCAGATACTGCCCGGGGAACATTGCTAAAATTCTGTAGTCTTAAAATTCATAGGACTGCAAAACAGAAGCGGGCCTGAAAGAAGATTCACAGAATCTCATTATCTACTAAAAGTCAGTCCAGCAGAGGCTGTACAAAATCAAGGTACAAAAAGATGACATCCAAATCTTACTCCATCAAACGATCGGTTTTAGCGGGTGCACTTTTGCTAAGCCAGTCGATTTGTCTCTATCCTTTAGCAGCAATGGCCGCTGACAATGACATTCACGTTGCTGGTCAATCAATTTTTTCAGTACCTGCAGCAGGTGGTCTCACTGCTGACAAAAGAGCCGCAATCGTGCAGCAGAATTTAGACAACGCACTGGTGGCAGCGAAAGACAGAACACCATCAGCAGTCAACATTACTTATGTTAAAGGTATACCCGTCATCACCCTTGGTGGCTACCAGGTTGTCACCGTCGATGGTGCCAGTGCTAAAAGTGTGGGCAGCAGCCCTGCGCTTCTCGCCAAGAAATGGGCAGACTCTCTGCGTGAATCAATGCGCGATCAAGCCAGCATTCAAAGCTATGTCGGTCAATTGTCGGGTGATTACTTTGCCTCAGCACCTGCTGCTGTAAATGCTCCTCCGCAACAACAAGCCTACCAACCACCACAACAGCAACAACAGAGCTATGGTCAATCGACCTATCAAGCTCAAACACCATATCAACAGCCACAAGCCCCTTACGGCGCCCAGGCTCAGTATGGTCAGCCACAAGGTGGTTTCAGACAGGGCCGCATCAGTTACGCCCCTGCCGGTTTAGTGATGCCTATTACGCTCAGCACCGGTATTGCTACCCAAGTAGCTAAGCCTGGTGATTTGATTCAAGCCACAATTAGCCAGCAAGTCGTGCTTGGCGACTCCACCATTCCTGCCGGTTCGGTAATCATCGGCACCATCACTGATGCCAGTGCAGGACGCATGCTTGGCCGCGCTGGTTCACTCGATATCAAATTCAATCGTTTGAGAACGCCGGACGGCACTGAAACTCCTATAACCGCTCACTTGATTGGCGGTATCGGTAAATACACAGGCTCGGGCACTGATGAAACAGTGATTAAGGGTGAAACCTGGAAGAACAAAGCCGTACAGGCCGGTCTTAGAGGCGCAATTGGCGCCGGTACCGGTGCTGCTCTCGGTACAGCTGTGGGCGCCATTGCCGGCGGTTCACGCGGTGTCGGTAGAGGCGCCTGGTCAGGCACCGCAATCGGTGGCACAGTCGGTGTCGCCCAGAGCGTGCTTTTGAGAAAAGGTAGAGACGTCACCATTCCAGCTGGAACTGCCATGCAACTGCAACTTGATGCCCCTGTATCAATTGCCGGAGCTACAGCATCTAACCCCTACTAAGGGGTTAGAGTTCTGAGAAAAAATACCTTTAAAGGTATTTTTTCTGGAGCAAGCAAGCAAGCAAGTAGATAACTGGATACTTAAGAAAAAGCCGGAGAGTCAAATCTCCGGCTTTTTCATGTGATTGATTTGTACGTTGAACTAGGGAACTTACTTCGATTTCTTCTTAGAAGTTCTCACATCGCCGTGCACTTTAGCATTGGCGTTAGGCATCATTTGCGCTTCGCTGGCTGGTTCACCAGTGAACTCCTGGTGGAATTCAACTAAGAATTCGTCGCCTGGCTTGATGATTGCCTCGTTGCCTTTAACCACTGTATCTTCAATTAACCAGCTGCCGGGAATACCAGACAGGAAGCCCCAGGCGAAGCCCTTAATGCGGCGGTGGCGAACATTAGTGCCAACTGGTTTCATGAATGCAAAGGATGGATTAGCAGCACCCATCAAACCAAGAGCCACTGGCATAGCGCCAAAGCTGAACACCCCGGCTGGAGCCATTGCAGCGTTGAGACCGATACGAATAGCTTTGTATTTAAGTTGTTGTTCCCATGGTCCGGCAATCTGACCTAAGTGGTTTACACCTAGAACGCGGCCTTCGGCTTTGTTTTTGACAATCAACGCATTTTTAGCAGGAGCAGCTACTAGTGGCAGGTGCTCGCCTTTTTCGGTAATAATTTCGTCGAACTCGACACCCAGACATCCAGAGTTGCGGTACCAACGGTTAGGGCTAACCAATGAGTGCATAACGCTGCGAGCAGGCAATGCATAGTTAATGTGGCCTTGAACCGCTGAGCCTTTTTTAGCCACCAGACGATCGCCAATTTTCAAATCGTATTTCAAGCGAGCTTCAAGACCATCACCTTTGTGAGCGTTCTTGGAAGAAATTTGTGATGTCACTACAACTGGAAAACGTGCCCCGGTTTTAATCCGAGTTTTGCCTTCATCTGTAGGTAGATTTTCATATTTAACGGTTTCTTCGACTTCAGAAACTTGGTCACTATCAACAACCAGCACGCCGCCTTCTAAAGCGGTGACTTCATCTTTGTTGACGCCGGTTTCAACAACCGTGGCACCAAGCTCGGTCATGCTGTCGGATGAAAGTGAATCAACAGTTGTCAGAGCGCCTTCGCCAACTTTTGGAGAGGCACCACCAGTAGTGAATAAACTCTGGCCATCAGGAGAAAGTATGCTGCCGGCGCCCAAAGTTTTGGCATTGCTGTCGGTAGAATCACTTGCAGAATTAGTGATTGTGACATCAACTGCATTGGCGGCGGTAGGTTGATCTTCAGCTTCAGCAGTAGTTGTAGAAGAAGTAGTAGTGGTTGATGTGGTGGAAGTAGTGGTTGATGTGGTGGAAGTAGTGACTGCTGGAGTACCAGGCATGATCACTCCACTATCAACAGGGATAGTGGTCGCCGGCGTAACTTCAGCAATTGATTTTACGCTGGTGGAATTCTTCTTGTCGGCATCAGTATTAACTACCGAGCTAGTGCTAGTCTCCTTAGTTACATCAACTTTGGTCTCAGTGATTTTTACATCTGGTTTGGCTTCTGGTTTGGCTTCTGTTTTAACTTCTTCATTAACGTCAGCTTTAATTTCTGGCTTAGCTTCGGGTTTAACTTCAACTTGAGCTTCGACTTTTGCAGGTTCGATTTTGGCAGGCCGAGTATGGGCCTCTAGACCGGTATCACTATTTTTAGAATCGATGACGAACATCGAATCTGTTTTAGTTTCGTTCCACGATGGAGCCGGTACAGCTTCGCTCTCAGCTGCGCGAGCCGCGCTTTTATCTAAAGAAGCTACTGTTGAAAGAGCCAGACCCGAGAAGATCAATTGAGCACTCAAAAATAGACTGAAAGCCTTTGGTATTGCTTCTTGTCTCAGGTGAGACATAGTTGAGTTTTTGGAATGCCGTTTATTGATCTTAGTTTGGAAATTCATTTACGAGCCTGCGGTGCGGTTTCAACAACAATTTGGACGCCATGATGCCAAGTTATAGATTTATACAATTTATAGGCGGATATATACATGCTTGACTTCAATACTTAATCTGCTCTGCACGAAAAACTAAACATCACTAATCAGCCTTGCGTAAACCTTTCAACTCAGTAGCCCGGTCCTAATAGTTGGAATCCAGCCCAGTTTTTCAAAGAAGGATCACGTGAAATAGCGGCCAGTTGTGCTTTTCGTAAGCCCTGAGCTGGAGTTGATCCGGCTTTCTTGCTTTTGAAAACGCTCACTAGCTCATCAATACGCTGGGCATCAGGCTGCCACCACAAGCTCATGAGTACGTTGCGGGCACCGGCATAATTCAAACCGCGACTGAACACTTTTACAGCATTGCCTCGAGCATCTTTAGGGCTCACCGAACTGGCGCTCCAGACAATTAAATCCACAGCCATTGGTGTACCGCAGAGCCTATCTGCTGTCACTTTCCGCCCCATATCGTCACTATCACCAAAAATTGGCAAAACTGACCTTAAGGGGTTGTTTTCTAGAAGCGGCAATTTAGTAGAGATGTGCACCACCGATTTGCCTTTAGCTTGTTCTTCGATATTGGTCAGACTGGCATCTTTCCCTACCAGCTTTGTCACTCTCTCAGCACCCACGGCTGACGTAATTTGATCATTTTCTGATTGTTCAGAAACGCCGGCAGAATTAGTAGACGCCACCAACATATTCAAATCAGCGCTGTACTCCGGTGGGCAATCCATAATTACCGACATGGAAGAAGCCATGGAAAGCAGATGCCCTTCCACTAAGAACTTACCTTTTTCATCAATTAGAGCGGCAAAAGGCAAATTGTAGAGGGGCCCGTCAGGAATTATCACTATCATCTGTTCAGGCGTTTGTGGCAAGAACTGTCTGACAGATGGCGGCAGCAACTGGTTGTAGAGCGCTTTAAGAGTTAACTTCTCAGTTTGCGCGCCCGCTTCATCGGCACCACTTTTGGTGCTCAGCTCAAGCAACGAAGTGACTTCGCTTTTCAACCTGGCACGATTGACAGGCAAATTGGTAGAAGAAATGCGACCAGCCGGATCAATGGTGAATACCATTGTCGACTCTGGCCCAACCAAATATTCCACTGCTGTTGCTTTGGTTTTTTGCACGGCAGCAATAATATCTGCAGGAGTATTAGGCACTGGTGCAATCAATCTGGCAAGGGAGCGATTAGCAGTCACTACGGAACGGAACCGTTCCATCCAACTTTGCCATTCTTTGACAAGAGAGTTTGGTGTTGCAGAGGCTTCAGCAGCGTGAATACGAGCGCGCTGACTGGTTAATTCCAGATAGACATCGCGGTCTTCAGGTTTAACTTGGCCTCCGCGCTTGAGCCACTCGCTGATGAAATTCTCTTCTTTCAATTGTTCGGCTGCAAGCAAGGCTTGTTCAGTCAGACCCTGACTGGCCATCAACTGCACTAAAGTAGCTCCCATGTCATCGCGACTAACTGGAAAACTCAAACTGTCCGCAGCCATGAATGCGCCTGCTTGTGGCGAGCGGAAATAAGACACTGCGCTTTTGAGCGATTCTTTAGCTTGATCAACTTCTTGTCTGGCTAGTTGCAATCTTGCTCTCAGCAGATACGAGCGCCAGAGGCAGCCATCGTCGTTAATTTTTTCAGCAATGCTAATTGCTTTATTGGCATTATTTTCAGCGGCAGTTAAGTCTGCGCTTTTATAGGCGGCTTCAGCAAGAGACTGATAGATGCGGCCTTTAAACATTTGCTCTTTAGTGTGGGTGAGCACACTGAGGGCACCATCAAGGTGGGTTTTGCAGTCGCGGTAAGAACCGCTGCGGTACTCCGCTACAGCCATATTTTGCAAAACGATAGCGTGCAATTTTGGTGCTTTAGGCGAAATTACAGTTTGAAAATCTATGGATTGGAGAAAATAGGCCATTCCTTTGCCGGACTGACCATCAAGCACTTCAATAACCCCAAGTGCATTGGCGGCTTGAGCCTGGTTGTAAGCGTCTGCTTTGGCTTTGAAAACAGGCAGCGCTTTGAGTAGATACTGGCGGGCCTGGTCCAGATCTCCGGTGGAAGCCAGGCAGTATGCGTAGCCTTGATCCATGTTGGCGCGGGCCACATCAGATATCTGCCGCGCGTCGAGCCTGGGTAATAGTGCATAAGCTTGCTCGTAACTTTTACGGGCATTGGCAAATTCGTTGGCGGCATACTGTGCGTTGGCCACGGTCTGCAACGCAGGCACCATATAAAGAGCACCCGTTTTTGGATTCGAGCGGGCCAGGGAGAGCAATTTATTGGCTTCTTCCAGCGCGGCCGTAAACCAGCCCATTTCAATCATGCTGGTGACAGTGGCGATGCGCACTTGAACAGCGCGATTGAGATCGCCAGCTTGGGCGCTATATGTCGCACCTTCCTGGAAAAATCTTGTTGCTTCTTTAGGTTTGTTAAATTGCAAACACAGATTGGCGCAAAGATACATTACTCGAGCAGCCTCTGCTGGATTATTCAAACCGGAGGCGGTCAACACTTTTAACGCTGCGTCCAGCTGCTGTGTTGCCCACACGGGGTTATCAAGACCAAAGTAGGCCTGGGCAAGAGCCACGCGGGCCCGGGCAAGAGATTGCTGATCTTGAACGCTGGCCAGCACTTCCACAGCATTTTCACCGAGATACTTGGCCTTGATCCACGAACCTTGCTCAACGTAGCAGCGACACATGTTGGTAAGAGCCTTGCCCTGACCTTCGGCATACTTCATCTCGATGCTCATGCCGTACATCTCTTGCCAACTTATGAGAGCCTGATTAATCAGATGCTGTTCAAAAAACTTTTCGCCTTTTTTCTCGAGCTCTTGAATTTTTTCCATTGACTGGGGTGTCTGAGCCATTTCAGTCAGCTTTTCCAATTCCTTAATGATGGTCTCGCCACCCTTAGATCGATCTGGAGCGTAATTGCCTAAACCCGAATTAGGGTTATTGTTGATTACGGCCGGATTGCTGGAGTGCGGCTTGACGTTGACTGTAGATGAGGTGGGTCTACTAGGCTGCGCACACACGATTTGAGGAGCACCACATTCGATGCCTGCTACCAGTAAGGTGCATGCAAGTGCAAAAACATTTTTCATTGGCAAATTTTTCTCAAATTTCCTGCGTATAACCCTGTTTTTCCAATTTTATTGAGTCGATTGGAACGGTCCCGCTGAATCAAGACAAGTTGTCGTAACTCAGGCTCTGGATGCCGACAAGTAGGATAGTCAATTTGAGCAATTTTTGCCTGTGAAATAAACAGTTTTCGACCTCAGATGGGCAAAAAATAAGGTTGGGCCTGTTTCTTTAGTGATTGTTAGACAGGCCTCATTGGGAACATCGATGGCTTAACCGACGTCTTCATTCCAACTGTGTCATTGAACTTGCGTTCGCCAGTTTCGCCAAAATGCCACACCGCGCCAATCTCCTATCAGACATAGCGTTGATATGCGCGAGATATCGGTTTCAACGTTTAGAGTAAAACTCTGATGTCTAGTCAGGAATGTGCCCCGAAAAAAATAAATTTAATGGTAGTCTCTTGTTACCGAGAGTTAAGTTTCGCCTTGAAAAAATCAGCTGAAATTACCTAGTCGGTAAGAAGTGTCGTCAAAAAATACTAAATTTTAAATGGAAGAAATTCCCTAGATCTCAGGAGCACACGATGAAACTGCAAATTCGTAAAGCGACTCTGGCTTTAGCTTTGAGCGTTATTTCATGCCAAACTATACTGGTCATTTTGCCTGTTCAAGCCCAAACTTACTCGGCTTCGGTGACCAAAGCCCAGCCTTCAAAAACTAAACAGTTTTTCCGCAAACACGAGGTAGTGCGCAAAGCTACCATCGGAGCGGGCGTGGGCACAGCCGCTGGTGCTGTCACTGGCCTGGTCTCAGGTAAGGGCATGGTAAGAGGTGCCGCACTTGGAGCCGGCACCGGCGCGGCAGTAGGTGTCATTAACGGTAACAAAACCATGGCACGTCATCCTATTATGAGAGATATGGCAACAGGTACAGCAGTGGCCACAGGTATTACAATGGCGGCAACAAAGGGCCATGGCAGTGCCAGCAAAACAATGAAAGGTGCAGCTCTTGGCGCCGCCCTCGGATTGGGAGCAGGTTTGTACAGAGACAAACTAAGATAGATTGATAGATGTGTCCCGTGTGCAGTAACGTGCAATAAATGAAGAGCAGAAGCGAAATACTTGCAATAGCAGCAGATCAAGAATTTGACCTGGTTGTTATCGGAGGCGGCGTTGTCGGAGCAGGTGTTGCTCAAGACGCCGCCTCCCGCGGTCTATCTGTGCTGCTTTTAGAAAAAGACGATTTCGCCTCAGGCACATCAAGCCGCACAACCAAATTAATTCACGGCGGCCTCCGCTATCTGGAGCAACTACAATTCAGGCTTACACGCGAGCTTTGTCAAGAGCGCGGCCTATTAGAACAATTAGCACCGCATATGGTGCGAGATTTTTCTTTCATGCTGCCAATTACCAAAGGCAAAAGATTCTTCGGCATCAAAGCTGATATCGGCCTCACCCTATACGACCTGCTCTCAATCAACGCCAGAGGCGTGCGCACTCACGAACGCCTCAATCGCAAAGCCACTCTGGGCGCGGCCCCATCACTGGACCCCACGCTTATTTCTGGCGGTTTACGTTTTCACGATTGCATTACTGACGATAGTCGCATCGTTATGGAAGTAATCAAATCCGCTTCCCGCTATGGAGCTCTGGCAGTCAACTATTTAGAAGCAGTTGATTTTAAAACCAGTGAAGCTGACGGGAGAGTACACACGGTAATTTGCCGTGACCGCTTCGACGGCAAAGAAATGACTGTGCGCTGTCGTTCTTGCGTCAATGCCACCGGCGTCTGGTCAGATAAATTGTTACGCCAGCTTGACTCGACCTGGAGCGACAAAGTCAAACCGGCCAAAGGCACACATATTATGCTGCCGCTTTCTTGTTTTGAGACCAGCACTGCTTTATTTCTACCCACCCCTGATGGCCGTTTCGTTTTCGTCGTGCCCTGGCAAAAAGCGCTCATGGTCGGTACAACCGATATCAATTACGAAGGTCCACTAGATAATCCGATTGCCACAACTGAAGAAGTAGACTATTTGCTAGGCATTCTCAATTCATACAGTAAGGCCAAACAACTGACCAGGACAGACGTAATCGCTGCCTGGGCTGGGCTCAGGCCACTGGTGGGAGGTGAACACAGCGGCGGATCTGCCAAAGGAAGTCAGAAAGACAAAAGCAGCACTGCCACCATCTCACGTGAGCATCTACTTTTTGAAGGCCCCTTTGGGGTCATTGGCCTGATTGGCGGCAAGCTCACAAATTACAGAATGCTTTCCAGTCATGTGGTCGATATGGTCCTGGCGCAGCTGCTTAAGCAAGATGCGGCAAAATATGCCGCTTTCAAACAGAGTAAGACCGACAAAATTATGCTGGGAGGCTGGAGCGATAAATCTGATTTTCTCACCACCACGGCTCAGATTTCAGCGCAAGCGCGAAAACTTTCGCTAGAGCCGGCCACGCTCGATCATCTAATTGCCACTTACGGTAAAGACGCCCTGCAAATTATCGAACTGGTGGAAAAATCTCCCGCTCTGGCAGAGCGTATTTGTCCTGATTTTCCTCCAATTATGGCTGAAGTGCCCTACTCGCTCAATAATGAGATGGCCATTTCACTCGACGATATTCTCTCGCGCCGCATTCGACTCGGTTTTGTGCACCAGGGGCAGTGTCTCGAGTCGGCGCCAAAAGTAGCATTGCTAATTCAAAAGCTCAATTATTGGGATTCTAAACGCGCTGCGGTTGAACTGAATATTTTCGAAAAAAACATGATGGCTCAGCTGGCACCAGCAGCGCCCCTTGAACGTAGTCTAATTTAGCAGATGAAAATTCTTTGCCTGGGGCGGCTGCCGCAAGACATGGAAGAAACACTCAGCGCACTGGCGCCCATCGAATTTATTGATCGCACCACTGCTTTGCCTGATGACCAATTAATAGCGGCATTGCAAGGCAAATCTATAATTCTGACCGAGCCTCAAGACGGCCTAAATGAGAAAGTGATAGCCTCGGCCCCCGCTCTTAAGATGATTGCCCAGAGAGCGGTTGGTTATGACAATATCAATTTACCTTTGTGCAGCCAGCGCAATATTCTCGTTAGCAATACTCCTGGCGTGCTGGATAACGCTACAGCTGATCTTGCATTTGCTCTGTTACTGGCTTGCAGCAGGCGCATTGTCGAAGCAGACAGCTATGTACGCAGCGGCCAGTGGACCGGTTTTGAAAACGACCTGTTATTGGGCACCGAAATAGCAGGTAAAACTATAGGTATTGTGGGCATGGGCCGCATCGGTTACGCCATGGCCAAGCGATGCCAGGGCTTTGGTCTCAAAATTATTTATAGCCGCAGTGGTGATCAAGGTCGCACTGATTGTGAAATAGAAATTGACGATAAAGACCGCAAGCTGACCACTGAACTTACCGCTCAAAGAGTTTCACTTGAGACGCTGCTCAAAAACAGCAGTTTCGTCAGCGTGCACTGTTTGCTTTCGAAAGCGACCACTGAACTGATTGGTCATAAAGAATTTTCACTGATGCCTCCTGACTGTATTTTTATCAATACTGCTCGCGGCAAAATTGTAGACGAACAGGCTCTGGCGGATGCGATATTCACAAACAAAATTAAAGCGGCCGGTCTAGATGTTTTTTATAGCGAACCAGAGGTGCACAAACTCTTACTTGCGGCACCAAATGTGGTACTGGCACCGCATATAGGTTCGGCCACCGCCGAAACCCGGCACGCCATGGCGAAGCTGGCAGTGACGGCAGTGTTACAGGCGTTTCAAGAACAAATAAAGCCGCCCAATTTGCTCAATGCCGAAATTTGGACAGACTGGCAAAAGTCTTGAATTTACAAATGCTCTTCCGCACTGGCGATTTTCAATCTTAGAGCCAGGCAAGCAACTAGACACAAACTGAGAGCCCAGCAGAAAAAGGGCTGAATTTTGACCATATGAAAGAGAAATTCGATCATAAAGAAAATCCAGCTCATTGCAGGAAAAGCGACAATTAAAATTCTGGCAGCCAACCGTAGTGCCTTAGGCAGAGCCGCATTGCAAGCCACGGTTTGCCAGAGCCAGACTGCCGGTACCACCACTAGAATGAAGTCATGCTTGTGAGTATGTGGGCTGCAAACCAAAAGCAAAAGGGTAGTAATTGAAGCACAGATTTTAAACTTGTGATCCAAAATTACATTGCTGCTTAAATTTGAACCTTGAGCCTCTTTCACCAGACGCCACCACATAATGGAAACGAAGGCAATGGCGGCAAATAATATTAGCAATGTGATTACATGAACAAAGCTGCCGTCAGAATTTGTCAGCAAACACAGTTGACCGCGAAAGTTTTGCATTTCAATGGCCGCCACACCGCTCATTTGCGAGCCGGCTTCAGCACTTGCCAGAGCTTTAGGAAATGCCAGAATATTTTCCAGTCCTACTGTCTGCCAGGCCCAAGCTACAAGCGCCAGAGTTACGGCAAACAATGTAGCAACAAAAGGAAAACGACCAAGCAATAAACCTGTCATTCCCACAAGTGGCAAATATTGAATTTTGATTAAACAGACACTAGCGCAGCATGCTGCCAGCGCCGAACGGCGTCTCAGAAGCAGCCACATAGCCACCACACCTGGTGCCAGCCAAAGTGAAGAATTGCCGCTGCGCACACCCTCCCATTCAGGAAAGGAGCCGATGGTAGCAACGATAACAAAACAACGGCTAAAATTATCGGAAAAGACCGGTCTGGCAATAAACCAGAGCACTACAGTGAAAATAACTAGAGAAAATCCGCACCATGTAAGCCAGGCTTGCAACATTGTCAAACTGGCCAGTGGTGAAACAATGCTAAAAAAGTAAGGTGGAGTTTGCAAGTAGAAAGGTTGTTCAGCTTTGACCGGCGCAGTAAGCTTGTCGGCAGAGGCCGACTGTAGTGCTACGTCATAGATTGCCACCGGTACTGGTGAGCAGGCCCGACTGAGCACGGCAGCGTTGTACACATTAACGAAGTCGCTTATATATGGATGACCATCTTCAGTGTAAGCAAATAATCTTCCTTTTTGCTCTTCTCTGCCAATCAGAGCGTAAGCCTGGACGGTCCAGACAAGCAGTGCGACAAAATACGCGAACCAGAGATTTTTCCTCAGCCGATTATTCAAGAAGAGCCTCACAGTTGGCATGCTCCGGCAAAGACTGATACCAGCGCAGTTGCTGGCGCATGCCTTCGAGCAGAGATATTTGCGGAGACCAGTTGAGTGTCTTTTGCGCTAAACCACTATTGAGCACATAATCAAATTTGGCTTTCGCCTGCTCTGCTGTGATAATTTTTAAATCGCGGCCAAGGCTCTGGGCAGCCTGAGCCATTTCCAAAATCGAAAAACCGCCACTGCCAATATTCAACACGGCCGGAGCAGGCTTATCTAAACAAAGAACAATGGCTCTGGCAGCGTCAGCTACGTAAATAAGATCTCGGCGATCACTGCCGTCACCGCAAACAGTAATATTTTCTTCGTTAGCCACCGAAGCAATAAAATTTCCAATAGCGCGGCGTAATCTGTCACCAGGCCCATAGATTGCCGGAAATCTTAAAGACGTACAGTGCACCCCATCGGCACTGAAAATGGATAAATATTTTTCTCCGGCGAGCTTACTAGCGCCATAAAAACTCAAAGGTTCTGTGGAGTGGCTTTCATCAATTAGCGGTTGATTTGGAACTCCGTAAACTTCAAATGAACTGGCATAGACAAAAGATTTGAGTCGCCTTGAAGTTTTGAGGGCAGTGAGCAGATGAAGCATACCTCCAACATTTTGAGTGAGAGTTTTTTCAGCATCAACTTCCAAGTTTTCATTAGTATCGTCTGGGATATAACCGGCCAGATGCACCATGGCGTCTATTTCTAAAAGTTGCCCGGCGGCCTCCACACTTTTTGCGTCGCTGAGATCAAGGGCTATGCCCTGACTACTGTTACTGTCGGCAGTTTTCTGCCAGTGGCGACTGATAGCCAGAGTTTCATAACCGCAGCGTTGCAGTTCGGCCATGACAAATTGGCCAAGATGACCGGTGGCGCCTGTGACACCAACGCGCTTTATTTCAGAGTGAGCCATGTTTTCTCAAGGCCTTTCAGCAAGGGGGTGGGCTCGAACTGCAATTCATTTTTTGCTTTAGCAACGCTGTACCAACGGTCAATCCAACTGCTTTTGCCGCTGCCCACAACAGGTGCCGTAGAAGCGCCGGAGCTTTCACAGATTTTTTCGGCCACCGATAGCAGTGTATTCGGCTCGCCGGAAGCGATGTTGTAGATTCCGCATTTTTTGCTTTGAATTGCCTTAACCACTGCTTCAGCAATATCTTCGACAAAAACATCGTCGCGAATTTCAGTGCCGTCAGCGTGAATTAGGGGTGGCTCACTTTTCAAGACTTTGGCAAAAAAAACTGGTATCACATTTTTTGCATGCTGACCCGGGCCATAAACGAAAGCCAGTCTCAAAGCAGTAAAATCAACCGCAGACTTGCGGCAAGCGATGCGCATATAATTTTCAGCACAGAGCTTAGCTACGCCATAAACAGTAAAGGGATCAGTCGGGTGATTTTCGTCAACAGGCAAATAGACCGGTTTCCCGTAAACCTGAACACTGCTGATGTATACAAGTTTTTGCGGTTTTTTTCGTTGAGCAGCCAAGAATCGCAATGGCGCTTCCACCATCATTGCCAGATCTTCTCCAGCGCTGGCGTCAATAGTTGTGACTTGACGAATAGCTGCAGCCAGCCACACAATCACATCTAGTTCACCGCAGCTTTTTACTAAAGCGTCCATGGTGGTGGCGCTGATGTCGAAATCAATCAGACGCTCACCTTGGCAAATTTCGCCGGGCGCCTGGCGGTCGATATTGATTACCGCACCAAATTCTCGAATCAAACGCCTGACTATGTGGCGACCAACGAAACCAGAACCGCCAATTACAGCTACTTTCAACGCCAATTATCAACACCTACGCTGACTGCAACAATATCATCGGCAAATATTGTGAATTGAGTTAATAATTCTCACAATTGCCGCTGATACTATGCAACCATGTGTTCCCAGCCCCGAACTTATATAAACATTGTGAGCTAGTACATTAAAGTTTCAAGATAGGTATTTTAGGGTATTAGAGCCGTTACTAGTGCACATTGAAGTGTTTATCGGCCAGTTAAAATCGGCAGTTTTAAGAGGTGGGAATTCATGACTCTGGAGCTATCAGTCGTAGTTCCTTGCTACAACGAAGCGAAAAACTTGCCAGAGCTGGTAATCCGCTTGCTCAACGTTTTTTCAAAGAAAAATCTCGCCGGCGAAGTCGTGCTTGTAAATGACGGAAGCCGAGATAATACCGGTGAAGTAATCAATGGCCTTTCAGCCGAATACAGTAATGTTACCGGAACGAATCATGATACTAACAGTGGTATCGTAGCAGCCTGGCGCACCGGTCTTGCACTTGCCCGCGGCAAATATGTAGTTTTCATCGACGCTGATTTGCAAAATTTGCCCGAAGATATCTGGCGACTTTATCGGGAAATTACGATTTCAAAATCAGATATGGTTCAAGGTTATCGCAGCACCGTCGGTCGAGAAAAAGGTTCACGCTTTTATCTAAGCATTGGGCTCAATGCCATTCTTAACAACCTTTTCGGTATGCACCAGCGTGATAACAAATCGGGTTTCGTCATCGCTCTTAAAGAAACACTTGAAGATATTTTGCGTTACCGCTATCACTATTATTACTTTCAGACATTTATTGCTGTTTCCGCTCACGCAAAAGGTTACAGCATACGAGAAATAGAAACATTATTCGAAGGCCGCCTGCTTGGCCAGTCTTTTATGACGGTTTTTCCCGTTAAAGTTATTTTTCTGGCTTTGATTGACATATTCAAGGCTTTTATTGAATTTCGCCTGCTGCCAAAACACGACGGCATAATTACTCAGTTTCTCGCCACTCACAGCCCACAAAGACATGACGAGCCGCTAACCGGTTTTAGAAAATTCCTTTTTGAATTTTACTGGTTTACTGCACCTCTACACATGTGGATGATTACTAGGCGAGCAAAAGTCTACTATGAAGAGCTGAAAGAAAGTCAGTGGCTGAGCGGCCAGACGATTAAAGAATTGCAAGAGCGCAAGCTGCGCCGCTTGATCAGGCACGCGTATTATCACGTGGGCTTCTGGAGGCAGACATTCGACGAAAACGGCTTGACACCTGACGATATCAATACTATCGAAGATTTGGCCAAAATACCGCTTCTGAGTAAAACAGCAGTGCGTGAAAATCTTTATTTCGACATGCTCTCCGATAATCACAACAAGAAAAAGATCTTGCGCATCTCCACCAGCGGATCTACTGGTGAGCCCTTTGTTTGTTTTGCCGACCAGCATCAGCTGGAAATAAGATGGGCTGCAACTTTGCGGTGCGTGGAATGGACCGGATATCGCTTTGGCGACCGCTGCGCCAGGCTCTGGCACCAGACGCTGGGAATGACACCAGTGCAAGTAGCACGAGAGGCTTTCGATGCCTGGCTCACCAAGCGAGTCTTTGTGCCTGCTTTTGCGCTGTCTGACGGCAACATGAAAAGTTTCATCGAAAAAATGAAAAGGCATCAGCCAGTTTTGCTTGACGGTTACGCAGAATCATTTAACTTTTTAGCCGCTTATGTAAAATCGCATGGCATCACGGGTTTGCGTCCGAAAGCGATTATTTCTTCAGCTCAGGTATTGCCTGAACAGACCCGTAAAATTATTGAAGATGCATTTGGCTGCAAGGTTTTTGACAAATATGGCAGCCGTGAATTTTCAGGCATAGCTTACGAGTGTGAGGCGCATGAAGGCCATCATATTGTCGCTGAAACCTATATCGTAGAAGTGCTGAAAGATGGTCAACCAGCCCAGCCTGGTGAAATGGGCGAAGTTGTGGTAACCGACTTGAACAATTTCTGCATGCCTTTGATTCGTTATCGAGTAGGCGACCTGGTCATGGCTATGGACAATAATATTCCCTGCCCATGCGGGCGCGGCCTGCCCCGTATCGGCGAAATCGAGGGCAGAACTCAAGCCATTGTCTTTGGCACAAATGGCACGTATATGCCAAGCAGCTTTTTCTATCATGTTATTAAAGACTACGATCATGTCCTTAAACAATATCAAGTTGTGCAGGATAAGCTCGGTGCCATTTCTCTCAAGATTGTGAAAGCACCGCGCTTTGATGATGAGCAATTCAAAGAAGTGATAGCGGTTTTACACAAATATTTAGGTCATGATCTGAAAATCGACGTAGAGTATGTCGATCATATTGCTCTCGGTCGAACTGGAAAGCACCAGGCCGTGATTTCAAATGTGCGTAAGGACTTTCAAGAGATTAGCGATGGCCAGGATGGCACACTGACGCCGCTCACAGCATCTTCATCAGAAAAAAATACTGATCAGTCTGCCTGAGTAGATTTAGATTTAGATTTCGATTTCGATGCTCTGGCCATGGCATACCACGACAGGGCGTAAAGTGTGAAACCAATCAGCACAAGCTTGTTTATGCCGATATAATTCGCGGCGTATTCCAGTAAAGAACCTAAAACAGCTCCGAATAAATTGTAGGCAAGAGCCGTGCTGGAATTAGCAACTTTTGAAAAGGAACAAGCAAAAATCATCGCAGCAAAGAACATTGGCAACACTGTCAAAAACGCGATCAGAAGCTCTCCAAAAGGCACGCTGAGAACGATTTGATTTACAGGCAATAAAAAGCTGGTTAAAAGCGACGCGCTGAGAAGTACGTAAAGAAGATTGATTTTTTGGACGAACAAATCGCGCTTTTGAATAACCAAAAAATTGGCTAACAAGATCATGATTAAAACACCATTGATAACAATGGACGAGGTCAGCCAGGTAGAGCCAAATAAGCGTGCCAGCCTTGATATAGCCTGCAGCTCAAGCAACATAAAGCCGGCCCCGAGGAAGAACATCTGTCCGGCTTCCGGACCAGGTCGAGCCGTAAGGAATTTTCGTCCGAGAAATAGTGCAATCAGCAGCGTCTCAGCAAGTACAAATAAATAGGGAAGATCAAAAGTGCCTGGAGTAACGTATAAGAATGGCCAATCATCAGTCAGCAATCTTATGGGTTGAAGATCGTGCACAGGCGGACGAGCAAATTCGGCCAGTTCGGTGGGCAGTTTAAAGGTGTGATCTTTCACCGCAGCCCCGAGCACATAATAAGTATTGGCAAAGCGCAAATCTCGACTATCGGCAAATTCCAGCGGCTGATATCCGGCACCAGCTGTAGTTGTGCGCAATAAGCGATCGTTGAACCAAGGTTTAACAGTAAAGTAGGAAAGTACCAAAATGCCGTCCGGTTTAAGCAAAGTCAACGCCCGAGCAATACTTTCGCGAGTGTAGACATAGTTATCCACACGGCTACAGGAGCCCTGACCGACGACATAGCCAGAATCAAGATGTGAAAGCACTATGAGATCGTAGTGTTTATTGGTGGCATTAAAAAAGTGTCTGGCATCATCACAGTGCGCATGAACTAATGGCGAGGCGTATGGCTTAGCTGGATTGAGAGTTCGACCTAAATTGAGAATTGACGAATCAAGTTCGACTGCGTCGATTGATTTAGCTTTATAGCGCAGTGCAGTAGTTACATCGTTGCCCATGCCAGAGCCGACTATAAGTACATCATCAAGATTTTTTGCCAGCTTATACGGCATTTCATAACGGCGTAGACCGGTCTCAAGTGCTTCATGATTTACTTTGGTGGCATGAATTTTTGCAATGTTGGCTTCCGAAAGATCCATAGCGCTTTGGTAGGGTATGCGGTTTGAGAGCAGGTGGTGACCAATTACTTCATTCTCGTCACCTAAGATTGGCACCAGGTCAAGACGTTGATAAGGACTCCAGATAGTTCTGCTATTGGGCTCAACAGGCCGGTTTTGCATGCCAATCACGACCAGTGCAACTAGTGAAACTGCAGTGGCAAGCAATGCCTTTTTCTCTAACTTACAAACATAGAAACCGAGAACAAGCATCACCGGAATGATTTGATAGAACGGAGAAATTTCGAAGAAAGAAAGTGCCGTCAAAACTATGCTGCCTGCAATGGCACCAAAAATATTGATGCAATAAGCCTTTAACGGTTTTTCAATTTTATTGAATAAAACCCCAAGGCGCTCGCCGATGCAAACCATGGCAGCGAATGGACCAGCCAAAATACAAAATAAGACTTGAGCCAGGAAAAATACCCAGGTTGCGAATGTAAGCCCAGTACCGTTAATTTGGCCCCATGACGTGATGCTGTTCGTGGGAAATGGAATCAAGCTGATGTTGAGAAATTCCACAGCTTTGATTGCGCAAACTGAGATCAAAAGAAAGACCGGAGCTAAACTGAAAAATCGATCCTTGCCCAGTGAGAAACCGACACCCAGCCCAATAAAACAGGTGACTAGAGGAAAAGTGCGAAAGGCACTAAAGGCTCTAACATCGGCGGATAGCCATCGAATCAGAAGAACTTCCAAATAAAGCGAAACGGCACTGAGAATAAGCAGCTCCACAACGAGTGATTTGTTTTCTTTAGTCGAAGTTTGATTAGCACTGTTTATCGGTTGCTCCATTGCAATTACTCTTCCTCAAAGTTCGTTGTGTCGATTACTTTTTGCTTCATGGTATTACGCGCAGCTCGCCTGTATTTATTAGCCAGCCTGGGGATATATTTGGTTTTGTCATTGGCACCGCCGGCGGCCTTAACCGAACTCTCGATTTTTTTCGAAGTCACTTTTTGCAGAGATTGCTCGGCCTGCGATTCAGTCACCATTATGAGGTAGCTTTCATATCTTGTCAGCGATACCGGGCGTTCTCTGTCTTCAGCATGGTCGTCTTCGCTCAATTCTTGCTCCATGGTTGAATTATTCTCTACGTCTAATTCTTGAGCGTCATCTGCATCGGCTGCGTCGTCTTGGTCTTGACCTTCGCCATCATCATCTAGATCGTCTTCGTCGTCTTCGAGCAAATCCGAAAGTGAATCGAGCACGGCACAACCAGCTTCAACCAGATGAAGACAATCTGAAAAGCGGCACTCTTGAGCCAATTTGTCTATTTCTGGAAATTGTTTAGCCACGTCTCGTGGTTCAGGATGAAGAAATTCAATTAGATTGAATCCTGGTGTATCGGCAATCCACGAAATCTGATTATCTGCCGGTGAACCACCAACTTCACCATTTAAATTCAATCGATAGAGTTCACTATATGTTGTTGTGTGACGACCGACGCCAAAGTCATTTTCCATCAAACCGGTCTTTAAATTGAGCCCAGGGCAGAGTTTATTGAGCATGGTCGATTTGCCAACCCCTGACGGGCCCGCGAATACAGAGATTTTGCCGGCTAGCAGCGAGGCTAAATTTTCAAGACCATCTGAAGTCTTAGCAGAAACAAATATAACGAAGTATCCAAGGGGTTCATAAATACTTCTTAAATGATCTAAGTCGTTTTTAGCCCCTAAATCGGCTTTATTGAAGCACAAAATAGGACGCGAAGATGGCAGTGTGAGCTGAAAGTGGACAATATAGCGATCTGTCCAGAGGGGGTTCCATTGGGGCTGTTTGACAGCCTGTACAATGACTACCTGGTCTACATTGGCTAGTGTTGGTCTTGCGATAAGGCTGCGCCGCTTCAGTTGAGCCGTGATTACGGCACACTTTTCGGTCAAATCGAGTTCGTCGAGTTCAACCCTGTCACCAGTGACGATTGCCACCCGTTCTTTTTTCAGGCGCCCGCGGGCCTGGCAGGTGAGCAAAATGTCGGTTGTAGTGCCCGTAACGGATCCTGGAAATTCCTGATTTCCCAGGTCCAAGTCCAGACTCAAATCTTGAGTCAAACTGGTGACATGCACGAGATAACCTCCAGCATGACTTCTAAGTACGGTTCCAACAATCGACAAACTCGAACTCCAAATAGCCCAGACCGAGCCGCTAAACTGATCTAAAGGATACAACGGCAACAAGACAAAACTCTACAAAATAGGCAGAGAATCGCACATGAGCACGGCAACCATGACACAAACAAGTAATCCGGAAGTTGGCGGCGAAGACATTGCATCTTCAACACCCACAACAAACCAAGTAAGCAAAACTAAGCAATCCGTAAATGAGCTCACTCACATCCGCAACATTGCCATTATCGCTCACGTCGACCACGGCAAGACGACATTGGTAGATGGCTTCCTGCGCCAAACCGGCGTATTTCGCGACAACCAGGAACTGGTTGAGTGCGTTATGGACAGCAACGCCCTCGAGCGCGAACGCGGTATCACCATTCTCGCTAAAAATACTGCCGTTACCTATAAAGATCACCTGGTCAACATTGTTGACACCCCAGGACACGCTGACTTTGGCGGCGAAGTAGAACGCATTCTCGGCATGGTGGACGGCTGTCTGCTGGTTGTAGACTGCGGAGAAGGCCCAATGCCTCAAACCCGCTTTGTTCTTCGTAAAGCACTTGAGCGCGGTCTTCGCCCCATCGTTGTAGTCAACAAAGTTGACAGACCAAACATCGATCCTCACCTGGCTGTAGACAAAGTATTCGATTTGTTCGTTGAACTGGGCGCGACAGCGGCTCAACTCGACTTCCCTTACATCTTTGCCTCTGGTGTCAAAGGCATCGCTATGAAAGAGCCCAAAGACGAAGGCACTGATTTGAAACCATTGCTCGACCTCATCCTTGAGCATTGCCCACCTCCAGCCGGAAGCCCAAACGAGCCTCTGCAGATGCAAATCAGCATTTTGGAATATAGCGATTACCTTGGCCGCATCGGCGTTGGACGTATCTACAACGGTACAGTCAAAGCAGGCGAACAGGTTTGTCTTATGAAAGAAGACGGCACTGTAGTCAAAGGCAAAATCGCTAAGCTCTTTACTTTCCACGGTTTGAAAAAAGTGGAAGCTGAGCAAGCCCAGGCTGGCGAAATCGTAGCTATCGCAGGATTCACCACCGCCAACGTGGGCGACACCATCGCTAATGTCGATAGCCCGCAAGCATTGCATCGGGTCAAAATTGACGAACCAACCATGAAAATGGCTTTCCTTGTCAACGACAGTCCATTTGCTGGTAGAGAAGGAAAGTTCGTCACTTCCCGCCAATTGCGTTCGCGTCTCTTCCACGAACTGCAAACCAACGTCAGTTTGCGCGTTGACGAAACCGACAACACCGACACATTTATCGTCAGCGGCCGTGGTGAACTTCACCTTGGTATTCTGATTGAAACCATGCGTCGCGAAGGCTATGAATTCCAGGTTTCACGCCCTGAAGTAATTTGCAAAGAAATTGACGGTGTCACTCACGAACCGTTCGAACGTTTATTCATAGACGTTCCAGATGGCTTCTCCGGTGCCGTTATGAATGAGATGGGACCACGCAAAGCCGAACTGCAAACCATGGCGGTAGAAGGCACACAAGCTCTGCTCGAATTCATCGTGCCCACCCGCGGCCTGATTGGCTTCAGAAGTGAGTTTCTGCGCTTGACCAAAGGCAACGGCATTATGAACCACTCTTTCCTCGAGTATCGCCCATGGTGCGGTGAAATTGCCCGTCAAAGAAACGGCGCACTGGTTGCATGGGAAGAAGGCACAACCACAGCTTATGCCCTGGGTAAAGCTGAAGATCGCGGCTTCTTCTTCATCACTCCGCAAACTCACGTTTATGCCGGCATGATTGTTGGCGAACATAACCGTTCGCAAGATCTCGACATCAACGTTTGCAAAGTTAAGCAACTGACAAACATGCGCTCAGCATCGGCAGAAGTGCTTTATACCTTGCAAGCACCAGCCGAAATGGGTCTTGAGAAATGTCTCGAATACATCCACGACGACGAACTGGTTGAAGTGACACCACTATCGGTGCGCATGCGCAAACGCCAGATCACTCGCCGCTAAATAGCAGCATAAAAATTGAAGAAGGGAGCGATTGGCGCTCCCTTCTTTTTTACTTTGTTTTAGCCCTGCCTACTGATTGCGGAAAGCTGGTGTAGGAGCGATGCCGACCATCTTATCGATCTTATCTAGTGATTGGGCCATGGTGACAATTTGAGAATAAGTCAAATTACCATTAGTCGAAGACTTGAGCGAAGCTTTGCTCGTTTTAAACGATTGCAGCTCACGCTTGGCCTTGCTGGCCACACTGGCCGACAATTTGCCCTGAGCGCTGTCTTGAGCAATGCGGGCTTCAACTCTTGCCTGCCGGCTTTCGATGTCTGTCCAGGCAATAATCTGGCCGGTGCCAGTACGTACATCAATTTCTCTGGTTAAGCGATCAAGGTCGCGCATGAGAGATTCGGTCTCAGCTAAATTCAAACTGCCACCAGAGGCACTGAATGCAGTTTTAGCTTGATTGACTCTATCAAGTTCGCGCTTCAATTCTGAAGCCAGTGTCGGCGCTATTTTTTGCGCCAGGAAAGCTTCGCCCACACGCTTGCCAAGATCATTAATGCGGCCGTCAATACCAGCCCATTTAACACTTTGGCCGGCCAATGCAGTGTCAACACGACCGTTCAATTTTTCTAAATCGGCTACCAGCGAAATTGATTCGGCATAGCTCAAGCCGGTTCCAGAAAAGCGATATGAGATTTCTTCACGACTGATGCGATCGAGTTCTTTGGTGAACTCTTGCATTTGCGCCATGGTCAACTGCCCTCCAGCCACAGCGGCGGCAAGTTTCTTATCTAGCTCAGACTGAGTGCCATCAACATCAGGCACAGCTGCTTGTGTGTCGCCCATATGCGATTCAATTGTATTGGCCAGACGTTCAAGTTCAAGAGACAATGCGGCATGCTCGCCAAAGCTTAAACCGCCCAAAGCACGATATTTTGCTTCCTGATCAAGAATGCGATAGAACTCTTTTTTTAAGCTCTCAGAGTCTTTCACCGTCAAACGGCCCTGCATCACACCTTCAGTAATGCGCTGATAGAGCTCAGCCTGGCGCTTAGCCACATCAGGCAAAGCCACTTGCATGTTCTTAGTCGAGTTTTCAGTGTCTTTTAGAAGCTTCGTCAAATCAAGAGCGAGAGCTAGAGCGTCTCTGGCAGCAAGCCTGCCCTGAGCAGCTACTTTAGCAGTCTGAAATTCAGCGATGCGATTGAGTTCTCCCCTCAAGGCTTGAATTTCTTGAGCGGTTAGCTTGCCTGAAAGTGTGCCTTGCGCAATGGCTTGATCGGCGTCTTGTTTCATCACCTGCAATGTCTTGGCTGCAAACGAATTGTCGCGAATGTCTTTCTCAACTTTGGTGGATAATCTCTCCAGCTCCAGAGCCAGAGAGAGCTTTTCTCTTTCGTCAATGAGGCCGTCGCCGGCTTTAAAACTTTCTTGTTGACCCATGACCCGGTTGTATTCAGCCATTGCGCTATTAGCTTCATCAATGGTCAATTTGCCGCCAATGATACCATCGGCGATGCGTGTATCAATTTCGCCTTTACGCTTATCTAAGTCTGGAATATAGCCAATTTCGCGATCTTTAACGGCCCGAGTGACCTTTATGGAAAGCTGATTGATCGCAGCCACAATTTGCATGGTAGCTTGTGTATTGGCAATACCCTGAGTCATAGCGGTGAGCCCACTTAGCTCACTGTTCAGGGCAGTCTCATCGGCGCTATCGAGTCTACTTGCCGCCTTAGCAGCAGAAATGCGCGTTGATAATTCAGTGAATGAAGCCTGAACACCTGGCCAAACCGCCTTACGATTGAAAGTAGACCTGTCAACCGCTCCGCTCAGCCTTTCTAATTCAATCATCAGATTTTGCACTTGCAAGGGATCTAATTCGCCACCAGAAGCGGTGCGCAAACTCACCTCTTTGGCGCTAGTTTGATCGAGCTGTTGTTTGTATACTTGCGCTTCGGTCAGAGTAATCAAACCATTCTTTAAAGCGGTGGCGATGTCTCTATCTATCTCAGCTTCTCGGCTGGAAACTTTCGCAGCTGTATTGGTACTGGCTGCATCATTGTCATAAAA
>CASBPX010000166.1 GCA_949127735.1 Candidatus Obscuribacterales bacterium
ATTGCCGGTCTGTGACTTAACTTTGGCGGTGCCGCGAATTTCTAAATCTTCCGGTGCCACTTTAACCTTGAGTGGTCCTACCTGCACCATGACTTTGTCAATTTTCGATTGCTGCTTATCTGCATAGAAAATTTCTTGCACAATTCCAGAGTTATTAAGCGATTTGAGCCGCACGGTCATGCCTTCCACTAAAACGTTAGGGTCTGGTCCTTTAGTGATGACGTGCTGCCGTTCTTTGAGAAAACTGACTGTGTTTCGCAAGGCAACAAGTTCGGCAGCACTTTTTTGTGCAGCACTTATAGATGGAGTGCGTTGCAATCCGGCAATCATTTCTTTGATAATTTCGCGGGCCAGCTTAAGTTCTTCGTCGAGCTCAGACGCCAGGCGCCCTTTTAACTTGTCGCGCTCTGCGGCTATTCGGTTTTCTCTGTCGCTGAGTTCGTTAGCCTGCCTTTCAAGTTTAGAGTGTAGCTGATTTAAGTTCTGCTCTTTTTCATCGACAGCGACCAGGCGCGTGTTGAGGTTCTCGATGATTTGCGTTAGTTCTTGATCGGAAGATTCGGTCAACTCTCTCGCCCTGGCCACCACACTGCCGTTCAATCCCAGTCTCTGAGCTATGGTATTCGCCTTTGAGCTACCCGGAATTCCTAATCGCAGTTTATATGTAGGAGAAAGACTGGTCTCATCAAATTCGAAGCTGGCGTTAACGAAAGCACTATTGGTATAAGCAAGCGTTTTTAACTCACCAAGGTGAGTGGTGGCAACGGTAACCACATCATGCTCAACCAGGTGTTCAAGCACGGCGCGGGCCAGAGCCGCCCCTTCTTTAGGATCGGTACCAGCACCGATTTCGTCAAGCAATACCAGCATGCCGCGTCTGGCTGTGTCGACAATTTCGACTACATTTTTCATGTGCGCTGAAAAAGTAGAAAGGCTTTGTTCAAGCGATTGTTCGTCACCGATGTCGGCGCATACATGGGGAAATAGAGCGGTTTTGGAGCCAACGCCAGTGGGAAGCAAAAAACCGCAGCGCAGCATTAAAGCGTAAAGGCCAATTAACTTAAGCAAAACTGTTTTGCCACCGGTATTGGGGCCCGTAATTACCAGAGTGCGCTCAGTGCCAGACAACAAAATTGTGTTGGCAATTACTTTTGAGCCAGAATTTTGCAAAATCAAGAGTGGATGGCGAGCATCTCTCAATTCCATCATAGGCTCCAAACTAAGCTCGGGTTTGGTGCCACCATAAAGCAGCGCCAGGCGCGCTCGGGCCATAATGCAATCTAGATCGATTAAGGCATTATACGAACTCTGCATCAATTCTGCATGAGGTGCTAAAGAGAGACATAATTCTTCGATGATGCGCTGAATCTCACTCTCGATAGCTGCGTCTTTAATTCTTACCTGATTGGAGATCTCAACCACGGAGATAGGTTCGACATAGACGGTAAGCCCGGTTTGCGAGGCATCATGGACGATACCATCGAGCATATAGCGCATGTTCGCCATCACGGGCAAAACAAAGCGGCCGTCTCTTACTGTAAATATTGGCTCTTGCAGCGCCTTAGAGCCAACTTGCGATTGAATAATGCGCGACAGCTCGTCTTTGATAGACCCCTCGAGCCTCAGGCGCTCGCGCCTTAGAGAGCGTAAATGTGAACTGGCACTGTCTTTTACATTACCAAAATCGTCAACGGCAAAATCAATCGCTTCTATCTGTCTCGGCAACACCACTAGCTTTTCTACAAATGAATGCAAATGCGGAAACTGATTTTGATTCAGCAGACCAAGTGAGGAGCGCACCGAACGTGCCACCACCAGCAGTGATTTAATTCTCGCTAAATCGAGAGCGGCAACTACAGCGCCGGCTTTAAGCAAAGCCAGAGTTTCGCGCACGTCAGCTAGTTTCGTCAAACTGAAAGCATTGCGCGCGGCAATCAGTGCGCTCGCCTCTTCTGTTTGATCGAGTAACTCTTGCGCCGCTAAAAAGCAACCGTCTTCGTAAGACTGAGGCACAAGCGCAAGCGAGCGCTGTTTGCCTTCTAGTGTCTCAGCTTGCTCAGCCAAATAAGCAGTCAGCCTTTCCCACTCAAGGGAGCGAAGACTTCTCTGTTCAATCACGTTAACCTAAACCGCTGAGCGGCTAATTATATTTAGTTCAACTCGGACGGAATGCCACCTGAGGCGGTTCCAGCCACAGCTGCCGTGGTGGCAGGCTCGACAATTTCTTTTGGCAAAGCAGCTACCTGAGCCATTTGAGCGGCCTGTATGGTCAATTCTTCAATCGAATTGCTGCCCAACAGTTTCTTCAAGCGAATTTTTTGCAGTTCGTAACTGCGATTGTTGCGCTTATGGACAACACCGATACGCTCTAGCTGCTTAATTGCTTCAAGATGGCTTTCGGGCACGGAGGCAACATCAACACAGCCTTTCTCGTTTAGCCAAGAAATAGTTGGAGACAGGGTTCCCAGCAACTTGCGCATAGGCTGTTCGAAAACAGGCATTCTTAATACTCCTACATACATAACCGGCCTGATTTAATCTTATCAGCTTGACAATAGTCTCGCCTGATGGTTATTGCAGGCTATGAAGCAATACCCCTATATAATTAACGACATGAGTTCCTTTTATACATATGCTGGCCGTAGCCCGCAGGTTGACCCCAGTGCTTTCATTGCCCCTACCGCCTGCTTGATTGGCGGCGTCATTGTCGAGGAAGATGCCAGCGTCTGGTTTCACACAGTGGCCCGGGGCGACATCAACACCATCCGCATCGGCCGCGAAACAAATATTCAAGACGGCTGCATGTTGCACGTCACCCAGCACCTGGCGCTTACCGTCGGCGACCGGGTAACAGTAGGTCATGGAGCCATATTGCATGGCTGCACCATTGAATCTGACTGTCTGATTGCCATGGGCGCCATCATATTAGACGGCGCCAGAGTCGGAGCCCATTCAATTATTGCCGCCGGTTCGATAATTGCGCCGGCCATGCTGATACCCCCAGGCAGCCTGGTGATGGGCGTGCCGGGCAAAGTTGTGCGAGAGGCCACAGCCAAAGACCGCGAAATGATTGAACGGGGTGCCGCCAATTACGTTGGCTATAAAGAAGATTACAAGCTTAATATTGAGTTGAAGAACTGATCTCAATCAGCTCCGAGTCATGATATTTGGCTTTGTTGGCGACTTTTGTCAGGCGCTCTAACCCGCCTGGCAGGCGATCCACTAGCCAGCCCCTGACTGTGCTCAAAGTGTCGGCGTCGATATGGGCAGTTTCCAACAATACGTGTCCTTTCCCGGGCAGCCAGCGAACTGTTTGATCGTTAGATTTGAGCTTTTTCAACAGCAATACCACAGCATTTTGCTTGAGCATGCGGTCATTGTCGCCCTGTATCACGAGCACAGGTATGTCAGCGGGAATGTTTTTCGCATGAGCAATATTGGTTCGAATCGTCGACGCCGTCCTGAGCATGTCGCTAAACGTGAGCGTTTTTTTCACCAGTGGATCTTCAATTGTTTCTTCAACAATTTTTGGATCTTCGGAGGCAAATTTCTTGATATATGGCACCAAATTGATATGCCGATAAGGATTGGTGAAGAGTGAAGCTACATCTAAGACCATTTCGGGTTCACAATAATTGCGTCTTTTCAAAGCCGGGCTGGAAAGAACCAGACCGCTGATTTCGCGGGGCATGGCCTCGGCGGCGCGCAATGAGAGGCCCGCACCCATGCTTTCACCAATAAGAAAAATCGGTAAATCAGGATGCTCGACTCGTGCGGCACGAATAATAGCTTTCAAATCTTCTAAACTATCTTTGTAGCTGATTTTGGCTTTAGGGTCACCTTGCCAGCGTCCATAGCCGCGCAAATCTTGAGCATAGACCTCAAAACCCTGCTCAACAAGCGATGTGGCAAGAGAGTCGTAAACCGAACCATGCATCACTATGCCATGAACAGCTATAGCCACTGCCCTCGGCTTAGCATCAGGGTCACGCCAGACAGATATAGGAATGCTGGGCAGATTAGTCATACCGTGACTGACCGGTGAGTCGTCGCGAATCACCTGACTCAGTGCAGGTAAAGCCGGCACTGCTTGCAATCCAATCACGGTGGCCGCAGCAAGTGTATAGACAGACTTTTTAAAATAATTTATGCCAAAGCAAAGCAGATGCGATCTGTTCATCTTATTCGCCTCATAGATTCCATTTGATTGTTTACGAGTCTGTTTTCAGACTGGAAACACCCTCAAGCCCCAAGGCAATGTACCCAACTCCAAAAGAGACTCAAACACAACCGGAGATAAAAATTGAAAATATCGAAAATATGATTGCCAATATTGCAAAGATGAGAAGATAAGCGAATATTGCACATCTAATGCACATTTGTCCGGCACCCGCTCTACCTTATATATTCGTCTAGAACCCGTTCACACAGTCAGGAAAAATGCCGAAAAGAACCGATATCAAAAAAATTCTTGTCCTTGGTGCCGGGCCTATCACTATTGGCCAGGCCTGCGAGTTTGATTATTCAGGCTCTCAAGCCTGCAAGGCCTTGCGTGATGAAGGCTACGAGGTGGTTTTAATTAACTCGAACCCGGCCACGATTATGACTGACCCCGAAGTTGCTGACCGCACCTATATAGAGCCTGTGACCATGGAAGTGGCACGCGAAGTAATTGCCATTGAAAGGCCCCAGGCGCTCTTACCGACTATGGGTGGCCAGACAAGCTTAAACGTAGCTGTGGCTCTGGCCGAAAGCGGCGTGCTCGCCGAGTATGACGTAGAGCTGATTGGCGCTAAATTGCCTGCCATCAAACTGGCAGAAGATCGCGAACTTTTCAAACAAAAAATGCTTGAAATTGGTCTTTATGTGCCCAATTCTGGCATAGCCAGAAATATTTCGGAAGCTAGAGAAATCGGCACTCGAATTGGTTTTCCCATCATCATCAGACCGGCCTTTACTTTAGGTGGAGCAGGCGGCGGCATTGCCTACAACCAGGAAGAACTGGACGATATTGCCAATTCTGGTATCAGCGCTTCGCCGGTTGGTGAAATTTTGCTTGAAGAAAGCGTGCTTGGCTATAAAGAAGTCGAGCTCGAAGTAATGCGCGATTGCGAAGACAACGTAGTAATTATTTGCGCCATCGAAAATTTCGACCCCATGGGCGTGCATACCGGCGACTCGATTACAGTGGCACCATTGCAAACTGTCTCCGACAGCGAATATCAGGCACTGCGCGACGCCGCTATTTTAATCATTCGTGCCATTGGTGTTGAAACCGGCGGCTCTAATATTCAATTTGGCATTCACCCGCAAGACGGCCGCATTGTCATCATCGAAATGAATCCTCGAGTTTCGCGCTCATCGGCCCTGGCCAGTAAAGCAACGGGTTATCCGATTGCCAAAATTGCAGCAAAGCTGGCCGTAGGGCTGACTTTGGGAGAAATTCAAAACGACATCACCAGAGACACCCCGGCCTGTTTCGAGCCGACCATGGATTATGTGGTGACAAAAATTCCACGCTTCAATTTTGAAAAATTCCGTGGAGCTGATACTACTTTAACAACACAAATGAAATCGGTTGGCGAAGTTATGGCTATTGGCCGCACTTTCCAGGAATCAATGCAAAAAGCATTACGCGGTATGGAAGTTGGCCTATCAGGATTTCTCGATGTACCCTCCCGTGCAAAAGCCGATTTCTGGGAATGGCGCAGGCGTCTTTCAGTGCCTTCGCACCATCGCCTTACCGATATCTATGGCGCTCTCAAGGCCGGTATATCAGCCGAGGAAATTGTGGAACTTTCAGCAATTGACCCGTGGTTTATCGACAATCTCGAAGACATTTTTACTTTGTCAGAAGAGCTGAAAGAAAAAATCGACACTTTAGACAAATTGCATCCGGCTCTTTTACTCGATTTAAAAAGACGTGGATTCGGTGACATGCAGCTGGCACGCTTACTTAAGGTGAGTGAAAATGAAATTTATGCCCTCAGGCAGAAAAACAATATTCGCCCATCGTACAAAATGATCGATACTTGCTCAGCAGAATTTAAAGCCTTCACACCTTACATGTATTCTACATATGAAAGCGAATCTGAAGCACCACCTGCGGTGAAGCCGCGCATTATGATTCTAGGTGGCGGACCAAACAGAATCGGCCAGGGCATTGAGTTTGACTATTGTTGCGTACATGCCAGCCTGGTATTGCGCGATCTTGGTTACGAAGCGGTGATGGTCAATTCGAATCCTGAAACAGTTTCAACCGATTACGACGTGTCAGACAGACTTTATTTTGAGCCACTGACTTTAGAAGACGTCTGCAATATTGCCGAAGTGGAAAAACCTGAAGGCATCATTGTGCAACTGGGTGGTCAGACGCCGCTCAAGTTAGCCAAGGGGCTCGAAGAACGCGGCTTTAAAATTCTTGGTACCTCGCCAGAATCAATTGATATGGCGGAGGACCGAGCGCGTTTTGGCGATTTGATTCGCGCGCTCAATCTTAAACAACCAAAGGGAGCCATTGCCTACACTGCCAAAGAAGCAATTGAACAGGCCAACGCTCTGGGATATCCGGTGATGGTCAGGCCAAGCTATGTTCTGGGCGGCCGCTCTATGGCCATTATCTATGGCCAGGATGAACTGGAACGCTGGCTCAGCAGCCTGCTTGCAGTCTCAAACGATATGGCCATACTCATAGACGAATTTTTAGAAAATGCTGTAGAAATTGATGTAGACGCAGTTTCTGATGGTCGCGCCACGATTATCGCCGGCATTATGGAACACATAGAACAAGCCGGAATTCACTCAGGCGACAGCACCTGCGTGCTGCCCAGCCAGACTATTCCATTTAAAATCGTGGAAGAGATTCGTCGCGCCGTGGACGTTTTGGCCAAAGAATTAAAAGTAGTAGGCCTGATGAATATACAGTTTGCAGTCAAAGACGACGAATTGTATATACTCGAAGTCAATCCTCGGGCCAGCCGCACCATTCCTTTTGTCTCGAAAGCAACCGGAGTGCCATGGGCCAGAATCGCCGCGTCGGTGATGGTAGGTCGCACTCTTTCTGAACTCGGTATCGCTCCAAGGCTCTTGCCGCCTCACGTTTCAGTGAAAAGCGTAGTTATTCCTTTTAAGCGTTTCGCCGGGGCGGAAATTTCGCTCGGGCCCGAAATGCGCTCCACAGGCGAAGTAATGGGCATTGCTTCGCAATTTGGCCTGGCTTTTGCCAAAGCCCAGATCGCTGCTGGTCAAGAAATACCCACTAAGGGGCGCATCTTTATAAGCGTCTCTGACGGTCACAAGCAAGAATCTGTAGCAGTGGCGCAAAATCTCTATCAGCTTGGTTTTGAGCTGATTGCCACGCGTGGCACGGCCCAGGTACTTAAAGCCGCCGGTATTCCGGCCATGATCACCAATAAAGTATCTGAAGGTCGCCCTAATTTAATTGACCGCATCAAAAACGGCGAGATTCAACTGGTTTTAAATATTCCATCGGGCCGCACGGCTCGGGGCGACGACCAGCTTATAAGACGAGCATCAATTAATTACAACGTGCCTGTAGTCACCACCATGTCAGGAGCCTGGGCGACAATCAGCGCCATAGGCGCCCTGCAGTCAGGATCTCTAGGCGTAAAGAGCCTGCAGGAATACCACCAGAGCATTGCTTATTGGGAATCGACCAGTTCAAGTAGTGGCGCGCGCACTGTTAGATTTCAATAAGGTTTAAAAGCAGCCTCAGAGGCGGCTATAATGCCATCTTTAGGCAAGAGCGAGAGTAAAATGAGCAATAAGAGCGGACCTGAAACTGACTTTGCCAAGTATGTGGACCACACACTTCTGACTCCTCAGGCCACAAAAGCCGACGTCAGCAAACTCTGTCAGGAAGCCATAGAACATAATTTTTATGCTGTCTGCGTCAATCCTTCTTTTGTCAGACAAGCTGTAAAAGAGCTGTCGTCATCAAAAGTAGCTGTGGCTACAGTGATTGGTTTTCCTCTCGGAGCCAATTTAACCGATATCAAAATTGCTGAAACCCAAAGAGCAATTTCTGAAGGCGCAGAAGAAATCGACATGGTAATCAATGTCGGCGCCCTCAAATCTGGCGATGTTGATTTTGTCACCGAAGAAATTAAGGCTGTGGTCAAAGCAGCAAAAGATAATCCGGTCAAAGTAATTATCGAATGCGATTTACTTTCTGACGACGAAAAAGTAATTGCTACAGAATGCTGTGTCAAAGCTGGTGCAGCAATGGTCAAAACTTCTACCGGCTTCGTCAAAGACGGTAAGGGAGCTACTGTAGCCGATATCGAACTAATTAAAAAGGCTCTCGGTGCTGCCAAACTTGGAATCAAAGCTAGTGCCGGAATTCGCGATGCGGCCAAAGCCCAATCTCTAATTGATGCCGGTGCCACCAGACTTGGTACATCCGCTGGTGTTGAACTGGTTAAGGGTGTTGAACCCGCCAAAGCCGCCTATTAAAATCTGAACATCATTATGAGGAATAAGAAATTGACTTTCCAATCTGGCCGCACGACTTTAAAGACTACGCTGATGAGTGCTGCAATTTGTGCTCTCGGTCTCAATTTCGGCGCTGCTAGTCTGCCTGCCCTGGCTGACGGCGAAGATTCAGAGGCTATGAAAAAAGCTGAGTCTTTGTACTCTCAAGGTTCACCAAAAAAAATGAAAGAAGCGGCCGACGCTTTTAGAGAAGCAATCAGACTGGAGCCAACTAATCCGAAAGCTCACCAGCGCCTTGGTGCTGTGCTTGCTG
>CASBPX010000167.1 GCA_949127735.1 Candidatus Obscuribacterales bacterium
GAAAAGACTTTGGCACGTTACCGTGACGGCCGCTTCAAAGTGCTTGTGGCTACTGACGTTGCTGCACGCGGTCTCGATATTCCTTCAATCTCACACGTAGTCAACTACGATTTGCCAGACTCACCTGAAGATTATGTTCACAGAATCGGCAGAACTGGCAGAGCCGGAAAATCAGGCGTAGCATTGTCCTTCGTTAACGATGAACAACGCTATTTGATTCGTGACATCGAAAGAGTAATGGGTCGCCAGCTTGAGCAAGAAGGCAAGCCTGAAGCTCGCAAGGTTGTTCCAGCTCGTCGTGGCTTTAGAAGCAATGGCAGAAGACGCGTAGTTTAACTGCTGGATAAAGCGTTAAATCTAAATCTTCGCAATCAGTCAGAAATAGAAAAAGCCAGGACTACGGTTCTGGCTTTTTTGTTTATAGACTTGAGCGCGCTTTCAGTGCCAGTTCAACAGCCAGTGAGCCAGACTCAGCCACTGCTGTAATGTGGCCCATTTTGCGGCCGGGGCGAGCTTCTTCTTTGCCGTACAAGTGCACATGCGCTTCGCTGGTGGTCAGGGCAGCGGCAAAATTAGGCTGACCGACTTCCGGCCAGAGGTCTCCAAGCAGGTTGACCATGGCAGCAGAGTGAAAAGGAGTGGTGGCACCTAAAGTCAGACCGCAGACCGCGCGCAATTGTTGCTCAAACTGGCTCGTGGGGCAAGCTTCAATGGTCAAATGACCTGAGTTATGGGGCCTCGGAGCCAGCTCGTTAACCAGTATGCCGTCTGCAGTGAGAAAAAATTCCACACATAGAAGACCCACTGTATCAAGTTCTTCCATAATCGATCTTGTGATGGCAACGGCCTTATCAACCCACTCTTGATTCAATCTTGCCGGCAGCGATGAAACATCAAGTATATGATTGACGTGCTTATTTTCTATCGGGCCAAAATATTCAAAAGCGCTTTCACCGCCTTGATAATTGCGAGCGCCAATCACCGAAAATTCTTTCTCAATGCTGATGAATGCCTCAGCCACCACTTCGGTTTGCTTGTTGGCACTGCTGAGCTGAGCAAAAGCTGCTGCCGCTTCGTCTGCATTCTGCACCACTCTTTGACCTTTGCCGTCATAACCAAAGCCGGCGGTTTTTAGCACCGCTGGGAATTTTATATGTGCTGAGCTCAGTTGAGATTGCAGGTGGTGAGCGCTTTTAATTAAAGTGAAAGCGGCAATTGGATAATTACCCGCTTGCAAAAAGTCTTTTTCACGCTGGCGATTTTGGGCCACATAAAGAGTTTTTTCATCGGGATAAACAGGCACAAGCGCTGCCAAAAATCTGAGAGTTTCTACGGGAATATTTTCAAACTCAAGAGTGACGACATCCACTGCCGAAGCAAACTGTGCCAGTGCATTTTCATCTAAATAAGAGGCACAAATCAGTTTATTGGCCACCTGTCCGGCCGGACTTTTCTCTTCGTCGGTATAAACAGTAACTTTATAACCCATAGCTTGTGCAGCAAAGCAAAACATGCGCCCCAGCTGCCCGCCACCTAACATACCAATGGTGCCACCCGGCTCGATTTGTCTCATTAATGCAAACCTGAGAAGACGGCGATTTTCACTTAAGACTTTCTCCCAGAACTCTATCGGTTTGTACCTGGCGATAAGCTCTTAATTTTTCCCGCACAGCCGGTCTTTTATTGGCTAAAATTGCCACTGCCAGTAGTGCGGCATTAATTGCTCCTGGCCTACCAATTGCCAGTGTTCCTGTGGGAATACCAGCGGGCATCTGCACAATCGATAATAGAGAATCTATCCCCTTGAGTGAATGGCTCTCAACAGGCACACCCAAGACTGGCACAAGGGTTTGAGCTGCGATCATTCCCGGTAAATGAGCAGCACCACCAGCGCCGGCGATAATCACTTCGATGCCGCGAGTTTCGGCCGCAGTGGCAAAGTCACTCAACAATTGCGGAGTGCGGTGAGCGGAGACAATTTTGCATTCATGCTCAATTTCGAACTCATCTAATATTTGATCGGCATGGCGCATGGTTTCCCAGTCTGATTTGCTGCCCATCACCACTGAGACTAGTACAGTCATGACATTCCTCGTTTTTGAAGCCTAATCATTATTGCACTGGCATTATTGCACTGGCATCTTTGCTTTAGCACTCTCGGTTTTTTGCCCCTTTATTTTGCTTCGAATTTATCAAAGTATGTTGTGAAGTGAATATTTGTTTGCGAACGGGGTGCCAAGTGCAGTATTCTTGGCGTGTGAGCTGACTTTCGAGGGACTCATATGTGCGGCATAATAGGCGTTTCAGGTACAACTGACGCCGCTAGAGACGTATTCGTCGGTTTGATGAACCTCCAACATCGTGGTCAAGACGGCGCCGGCATCTTAACCCTGGCCGAAAGCGGCAGCGAACTTTTCAACTTACAAAAAGGCAGCGGCCTGATAGAAAACGTCTTTTCCGAACGCTCTTTTAAGAAGGGTTTGAAAGGCAAGACCGCACTTGGCCACACTCGCTACGCCACAATCGGTAGGCAAGACCCAAATTTACTGCAGCCATTCTTTGATGCCCGCTCTACTATTGGCATCGGCCACAACGGCAATATTGTCAATGTATATACTTTGCGCGATGAGCTCACTGCCGCCGGCATTGAGTTCATTCCAGCCACCGAATCTGATTCTGAAGTGATTCTAAAATTGCTGGCTTATGAGCTGGGTGGCCATGAACCCACCGCCGAACATATTTTTAGGGCCATTGAAGCCTCAATGCATCGCCTCATCGGTGCTTACGCGGTAGTCGGCATTGACGGCAACGGTGGATTGTTTGGATTTCGCGATCCTGACGGCATCAGGCCACTAATTTATGGCACTCGCACCAATAGTGAAGGCAAGCAAGTATATGCGCTCGCTAGCGAATCTATAGCTTTGACATATCTCGGCTACACCATTGCCGGTGACATCAATGCTGGAGAAGCAATTTATGTTTCAGCTACCGGCGAAATGACCCGCAAAGTGCTGTTTCAGCGTTCATTTTCACCCTGCATGTTTGAATCAGTGTATTTTTCAAGGGTAGAGTCTGAGCATCAAGAACACTCAGTTTACGAAACTCGTTTTCAACTAGGGCTGGTTTTGGCCGAGCGCATTAAAGCACTAGGCATTACAGCAGACGTGGTTGTACCCGTACCTGAAACCAGTCGCAGTGCCGCTATTGCCATTGCCGAAGCTCTAAATTTACCGTTTCGCGAATCGCTGATAAAAAATCGTTACGTCAACCGCACATTTATTCTTGATGGTCACGCCGCCAGGCAAGAAGCGATTCGCCGAAAACTTTCACCCATCACTTCTGAAATTGCCGGCAAGCGTTGTCTTGTTGTAGACGACAGTATTGTGCGTGGTACCACAGCAGCGCAAATCATTGAACTGATGCGCCAGAGCGGTGCTAAAGAAGTGATTATGGCTTCCACCTGTCCACAGATTCAATTCCCTTGTTATTACGGTATCGACTTTCCCAGTCAAGATGAGCTGGTGGCTTTCAATTGCACTGAAGAACAAGTGGCGAAAAAGCTCGGTGCCGATCGCGTTATTTTCCAGACCATCGAAGGTTTGCGCAAAGCTCTAAATAAAGGCGGCCTCTGTACAGGATGCCTCACCGGCACCTACCCAACAGACGTTACTTGCGGCAGCGATTTTCAAACTCAACGCGTCAAAGACCGCACCACTCTAATTCGTAAGTCATAGTTAGCAGCCAGATGAGGATTTAAAAGTTGTCCGTAAACTTGCAAGACTTAATTCTGGTGTACGACGGATCGGTCAAACGTGTGTGGCGCCCAGCCGGAGATGATGGCACTTACTGGTTTGAATTTACCGACGATTATTCAGTTTTTGACTGGGGCAAAATGCCCGATACAATTGCAAATAAAGGCAAAGCCCTGGCAGCTCTTGGCGCATTTTTCTTTCAACATCTGGCTGACAATAAAACCTGGATCAACCTGCAAGAATCGTCGCACTTGCTCAAGTTTAATCAAGACTGGTTACGCAAACTATTTAATCAATCGAGCTTCAACCGCCTCACCACCCATGGTGCACGCCACCACTATCAAGGTCTGGTGACAAGCGATGGTGCAGCAACCACCATCGAACAAATTCCGGCCCAGCAAACTTATATGGCAGTCACCAAAGCTGAAGTAGAGAGGCCTGAAGCAACGTCAATTCTCGACCAGACAGTTTTCTATTACACCAACAAAATTACCGATGTACGCAAATTGGTGCCCTTAGAAGTAGTGTTTCGCTTCGGCATGCCGGCGGGCAGTTCGCTAAAAAGTAGGCTCAAAGCCGACCCCGGTTACGCTCAAATATTGGGTCTCAGTGTCTTGCCGGAAGATAATCAATGGTTTGAGCGGCCTGTTCTTGAGTTTTACACCAAGCTTGAACCTAAAGACAGGCTGTTATCAGTTCAAGAAGCTCTAACAATTTCAGGTCTGACACCAGCTCGCTTTGAAGAGCTGACTGAGTTGGCATATGTTACTGCTCTAGCGATTTATCATCATTTTGCTGAACGGGGCATTGAACTCTGGGACGGCAAATTTGAATTTTTAGAAGATCACAAAGGTTTGCTACTTGCCGATAGCATCGGCCCCGATGAGCTGCGCCTGGTGTTTAGTGGCCGCAGTTTATCTAAAGAAATGATCCGCGAATTCTATCGTGGCTCAAACTGGCAGATGGCCATTGCCAAAGCACAAAAACTGGCTGCTCAAGAAAACCGTTTAGACTGGCAGAAAATTTGTATAGACGATCTGGGTGAACAACCTGATAATTTGTCGCCCCAGTTTAAAGCTGTGGCCGACAAGCTTTACGGTGTGCTGGCTAATCACACCATAGGCTATTCGGTGTTTGATCAGCATCCTACCTTGCCTCAATTTATCGACTCTATAAATTTTGCCGCTCAAGAAGAAGGCAGGGCAAAATGAAAGTGCTGGTTATTGGTGGTGGCGGAAGAGAGCATGCTATTTGCTGGAAACTGTCAGCCAGTGCCCAAATCAGTGAGATATTTTGCGCCCCCGGCAATGGTGGTACCGCTAATTGCGCTAAAACAAAAAATGTCACCATTGATATTATGGATTTTGAGCAGTTGGTTGCTTTTGGCCATAGTGAAAAAATAGATCTGGTGGTGGTTGGCCCCGATAATCCACTTGCAGCTGGAGTGGTTGA
>CASBPX010000168.1 GCA_949127735.1 Candidatus Obscuribacterales bacterium
GAATTTTAGCGGCGCAAAAAAGCTGGCCGATAAAATCGTCGGCCAGCTTCAAGCCCGTTATCCTGCTGTGTTTGACAGGCTGACGGCAGGAGAGAAGCATGCTCTTCAATAGCTTCAGTTATCTAGTTTTTTTACCGGTTGTGGTTTTGCTTTACTGGCGGGTGCCAAATCAATATCGTCCAATACTATTGCTGATTGCCAGTTATATTTTTTACAGTGCCTGGAATCCAATCTATCTTTTGCTTATCGTTGGCATGACTTTAGTTAATTGGGTTTTTGGTTTGCTGATTGCGCCGGCGGTGCACTGGCGAAAACCACTGCTGGTGGCAGCCGTGCTTTTTAATTTGGCCACTCTTTGCTATTACAAATATGTCAATTTTATTTTCAGTTCAATTGTTGAGCTTTTCCACCTGGTGCAATTGCCTGCCGGGTCCATAAGCGGAAATGGCGGCGCTCAAATCTCTGAAGCCTGGCACTTAAACGTGATTTTGCCTCTCGGCATTTCGTTTTTTACTTTCGAATTTCTCCACTATGTTATTGAAGTTTTTAAAGGTGGTCAGGCTGTTAAAAACCCCATTAAGTTTGCTGTGTTTGCCGCCTTCTTTCCCACTCAGATTGCTGGGCCGATCAAACGCTATGAAGACTTCATTGCTCAACTTGAGCTGCCCAGTGTTTTTCGCATTGCCGACCTGGAGAAGGGCTTTGTCATGGTTTTGCATGGCCTGGCGAAAAAGGTGCTATTGGCCGACAATCTGGCCATCTACGTCAATTATATCTATGGTGCCCCTGGTGCGGCCACCAACCTTGATTTGTGGATGGCCACTTATGCTTTTGCTTTTCAAGTTTATTGTGATTTTTCAGGTTATACCGATGTGGCCATAGGTTCAGCTTTAATGCTTGGCCTTAGAGTGCCGCCCAATTTTAATGTGCCGTACATGGCTTCGAGTATTCGTGAACTCTGGCACCGGCAGCACATTTCGCTTTCCAACTGGTTTCGCGATTACGTCTACTTTAGCCTCGGTGGGTCGCGGTGTTCAAGAGGACGTGTGTACATTAATTTGCTCATCACTACAGGGCTGGCCGGGCTATGGCACGGAGCCGCCTGGCACCATGTGATGTGGGGTCTATTTCAAGGTCTTTCGCTGATAATCAACCGTGAGTGGATGCGCTTCTATGCGAACATTGATTGGTTGAAAAAATTCGTGCATAGTAAATTATGGACCGCTATTGCCATTTTTATCACTTTCCACGCATTTTGCCTCAGCTACGTTTTCTTCCGCGCCGACACCAATGCCATTGCTTTGCACATTCTTGGTCGCATGCTGCGTCTCTGGTATGCTGCACCTCACGGACGGCCATTATTTTTGTCAACCCAGGGGCCACTGATTGCTCCCCTGATACCCTTTATAATTGCCGTTCTGGTGCTGGCCCACATATTGTCTGAATTTTTGCGCCGGAATGCATTCTGGTCTAAAACACCCAGACCACTGCAGGCGATTTATTGTGCATTTTTGATATTTATGATGATTACGCTCATGCCTGATGAGGCCAATCGCTTTATTTATTTCCAGTTTTAACTATGTATTTCTAACTTTGTATAAGGCGGGACACTATGAAAGATTCAGAAAAAGAAAAAGTCAGAAAGCGCTTTCTGGTAAAACCGCAATCAAAGGTCGATCTGGCCAACGATTATAAGTCTGGTTTAGATCTTTCGGCCCTAGACAAAGAAACTGCCAAAGAATATCTGGCCAGCGACATTGAGCGCCTTACGGAATACCAGAATATTTTGTACGCTCAAAATCAATATTCGCTCTTGATTATTTTTCAGGCAATGGATGCGGCAGGTAAAGACAGCACCATCAAACATGTGATGTCCGGAATCAATCCGCAAGGTTGCCAGGTATTTAGTTTTAAGGCGCCATCGACAGAAGAGCTTGATCATGATTTTCTCTGGAGATGCAATAAGGCTCTGCCTGAGCGTGGCCGCATTGGTGTTTTCAACCGTTCCTATTACGAAGAAGTTCTGGTAACGCGTGTTCATCCGCAAGTGTTGGCCAGGCAAGCTTTGCCTAAAGAGCTCACCGGCAAAGGCATATGGAAGCGCCGCTTTGAACAAATAAACAATTTTGAAAAACATTTGGTTGATAACGGCACCATTGTTTTAAAATTCTTCCTCAATATTTCTAAAGCCGAACAGAAAAAACGATTTCTCGCCAGGCTGGATACTCCAGAGAAAAACTGGAAGTTTTCTTCAGCCGATGTGCTTGAGCGAGCTCATTGGGACGAGTATATGAGCGCTTATGAAGATTGCCTGGCCAATACCAGCACAGAGGCTGCCCCCTGGTATGTAATTCCGGCCGACCATAAACCGTTTTGTCGTCTGGCAGTCAGTTACATTATTGCCGAGACTTTAAAAGGCCTTGATTTGCATTATCCAAAATTGAATCAAGAGCACCGCGATGAGCTGGCCAAAGCCAGGCGCATGCTTGAGTCTGAAGATGGCGCTGCAGCAAAGGCCCAAGATCAGCCTGTGCAAGCGGCTGAGACGAATGCAAGCCCTGACGATAAACCTGCAGAAAGTGGACATTCAACAGAAGTGAATGCCCAGGCGAAAGCAACTGATTTGACGAATCTGGCGCAAGATCTGGAACAAAAGGCCAAAAAGAATAAAGCAAAAAAACAGAAGTCGAAGAAAAAATCTAAGTAGTAAGTAAAAATCAAGTTAGCTCAGGTAGTCCTGAACAGATACCACTTATCTGCAACTTTCTCCACCCAGATATATTCTGATGGACCAAGAAGCGGCGGCTTATTGTCGGGGGCATAGAGAAAACCAACGGTATTGTCGGTAACACCACCAATAATAATCTCAATTTGTTTTTCATCTACTTTGTTTAGACTGGAAAGATGAAGAACTTTGAGTTTCTCTTTCACCACCAAATTTTCGCTGATTTCGTGCGGCTGGCGGTGATCATTGACCAGAATGCTCGTGCCGGGCGATAACTGTGAGCCAGACTGGGCCAGCTGCTCAAGGGCACTCTGGTTTTGCTTGAACCAGGTTTTCAAATCTTTGTCTGTGGCTAAAGTAATCTCTAAATTTTGCAGAGTTTGATGCTCGTCGGCGTTAAGGCTGCCTGACGCTTTTTTCTTGCGCAGTTGATCAGCTATGGCTCCCAGAGGGCCGTTGCAGGCCAGAGCCCGCAATGCCGTTATTTTCCAATTAGTGTCGCGACGCAAATAAAAATAAACATCAAGCGGTTTTGGATCGTTCAGCCTGGTGCGCGCCACCGCATAATTATTTCCTACTACCAAAACATTAGGCTCAGCCTCGCTCTGTTCAAACAGAAGCTTGCCCATGGGCGGAAGGCCGAATGAGACAGCTTCGGGCGCGAGCATAGCCCTCATAGCGGCAGCATGGTCACTGCCGCTATTATGCAAGTTTATATATTGTCTGACAGCCTTTGTTGCCGCCTCACGGCTGCTTTTGTACTCAGAGCTGTTACTCAAACTATCAGCATTGGCGCTTGGTTGCCACGACTGTTTGCGCAAGGTTTCATATTGCTCAATCATGCTTTTATTCAGACTGTCTTGACCCGGCAGCCAGTTAATTTGCTTGAGATTGGCCGCCAGAATTTCAGCTGTTAGTGGTCGCTTTTCCAGCACTCCCTGAGCAGTAAGAATACCGGCAAAATAATAGAGCGGTGGCGACTTGGCAGTGAGGCCAAGGGCAGTAACCAACTTGGCCGATTTAGCGTCATCAAGGTCAACGTGTTTGACGCTCAGTCCTTCTTTTTCTTTGGCGGCTAGAAGTTTATTTCGCTCACCGCTGCTGAACTCCACCACTGACGGTCCAGGCTCGCAAAATTGACAGAGCAATAGTGGTGCGTCCGCTTCGATGTTTTGCCTTGATCTGTAGTGCTCAATCATATTGCGTAAACGGTGATCTTTTACTTCTGTACTTGGCATGCGCTCGAGCACCTGCTCAAAAACTTTATCGCCGCGCTTGAGCTTAATTGTCACCGGTGTACCGGGCTTGCCGGTAAGAAGTGCTCGCGATCGGCTGATACTGAGCAAAGCGGTGTCTTGTCCGTCGATGGCTAAGAGCCGATCGCCTGTTTTTATATCGAGCTTGGCCGCCGGGCCCTCTGCTAAAAGGTTGCCTACTTGAGGATACTCCTCACCCACATATTTGAATGAAAAACCGACAATACCAATTGCTTCGACTTTGCTTTCAGTGTCGTCTAATTTGCTTGAATCAACAGCGATAGCTGCGCCACTAAAACAAAGAGTCATGGCAGCCAGTGCCAGTGATTTATTGATTTTGTACTTCAGTGGCATCGGCATATTTTAGATGAAGCAGACTTTGAGCAGAGCATTTTCTGGTTGATAGTGTTCGAGTTCAACTTGCACCGGTTCTACATCCCAGATTTCTTCGCAATATTCACGAATGGAACGGTCGGAAGAGAATTTGCCCATTCGAGCCACGTTCAACACCGACATTCTCGTCCAGTTGCTTTGTTCAGAATACGCTTGGGCAGCTCTTTCCTGGCAGGCGACGTATGAATCGAAATCAGCGAAAAGCAAATAGTCGTCGTGATAAAGCAATTGATCTGTTATAGAACGGAAGCGGCTTGGTTCGTCTGGAGAGAAGTGACCGTTTTTAATCAGCTCGATAACTTCACGCAAGGCCGGATTTTTATCGTAGTACTCTTGCGGACGGTATCCTTTGGCTTTGAGTTCGTGTACTTGCGCTGCTGTAAGGCCAAAGAGGAAGAAGTTTTCTTCGCCGATGTCTTCCAGCATTTCAATATTGGCACCATCGAGAGTGCCTATGGTTAGGGCTCCATTTAAAGCGAACTTCATGTTGCCAGTGCCCGAAGCTTCTTTGCCGGCTGTCGAAATTTGTTCGCTCAAGTCAGCGGCAGGGTACAAAATTTGTCCCAGAGTAACGTTAAAGTCTGGTATAAAAGCCACTTTAATGCGTCCGGCCACATCTTTGTCATTGTTGACGACATCAGCCACAGAGTTAATTAGTTTGATCACGAGTTTAGCGCTGAAATATCCAGGAGCAGCTTTACCGGCAAACAAGAAAGTCCGTGGTGTAATTTTTAGATTTGGATTTTTCTTTATTTGGTTGTAGAGATAAACAATGTGCAGTACGTTCAGATGCTGTCTTTTATACTCATGCATCCGTTTTGCCTGTACATCATAAAGTGAGTCAGGGTCTACTTCTATATGGCAATTTTTAGAGATATATTTTGCTAAGCGCACTTTTTGATCACGCTTTACTTGAGCCCATTCTTTGAGGAAACCGGGGTCGTCGGCAAATGGTTCAAGCTTTTTCAATAGAGTCAAGTCAAGCAACCAGCCATCGCCAATTTTGCTTGTGATTAGTTTAGTCAAATCAGGATTTGCCAGAGCAATGAAACGTCTGGGTGTAATGCCGTTAGTTTTGTTGCTAAATTTCTCTGGCCATAATTTGAAGAAATCAGCCAGTACGTCTTGTTTAAGCAACTCAGTATGTAGAGCAGCTACACCATTGATTGCATGGCTGCCGACACAGGCTAAATTAGCCATGCGCACATAGTGAGTGCCCGAATCGTCTATTAACGAAAGCCTTTGCACAATGGCTTCATCATCAGGATAAAGCTTCCTAACTTGATCTAGGAAGCGACGATTAATTTCATAGATGATATTGATGTGGCGTGGCAGTACCGCGGCAAAAAGCGGCACCGACCATTTTTCCAGAGCCTCTGGCAAGAGTGTGTGGTTGGTGTAAGCGAAAGTATTTGTGGTGATTGTCCAGGCTTGATTCCATTCCATACTGTGCTCATCCATAAGAATGCGCATTAGTTCAGGCACGGCTATTGATGGGTGGGTATCGTTTAGTTGGAAGGCAAATTTTTCGTGGAATTGTTCAATGGAACTGCCCGACGCTTTGAGAATGCGCACACAGTCTTGCAGTGAACAGGCAACAAAGAAATATTGTTGTTCAAGACGCAAGCGTTTTCCTTGAGCAACGTTATCGTTAGGATAAAGTACTTTGGAAACATTTTCTGAAAATACTTTGTCGTTGACGGCACCAAGATAATCGCCGGCGTTGAAGGCCTGGAAGTCGAAAGATTCTTTCGCCTCCGCTTTCCACAAACGCAATGTATTGGCTGTATTAGTTTTATATCCAGGCACTGGAGTGTCATAAGGCACGCCGCTTATGATGTGCTCTGGTATCCAGTCCACAATATTTTTGCCCAGAGCATCAGTGTGTATGTCGATGCGCCCGCCGATTTTCACTTCTACAGCCGCTTCTGGTCTGGCTATCTCCCAGGGGTTTCCGAGACGCAGCCATTTATCAGTTACTTCCACCTGCCAGCCGTCATGAATTTCTTGATCGAAAATGCCAAATTCATAGCGAATGCCATAACCAATGGCAGGAATGCTCAGTGTTGCCAGCGAATCAAGGTAGCAGGCGGCAAGACGTCCAAGACCGCCGTTACCGAGCCCCGGTTCTTCTTCTTCATCGATCATGTCTTCCAGTAAAATGCCAGACATTTCTGCCGCTTCAGCAAATTGTTTTTCCAGTCCCATGCTCAGTAAATTATTGCCTAACTGCGGCCCCATCAAAAACTCAGCTGACAAATAGCAAACGATGCGTACTTTTTCTTTGAAGTAAGTCTCGACGGTGTTAATCCAGCGGTGCAAGAGGCGATCTCTGACGGTGTACGAAAGGGCCATGTATAAATCATGTTTGGTGGCCAATTCAGGAAAGCGCCCAATGGTATAGAAAAGATGGTCGGCCATGGCTCTTCTTAAAGTTTCAATAGAAGTGCCGGTGCGGTCGTCCTCTATTCGAACAAGGGTTTCGGCGTCGGTTGAATTGGTGGGTACCATCGATGAGCTCCTGGCGGGTTGTGAGGTCTAAATTTACGAAGGCCATTTCCACTGGCTAACCAGTGGCATATCTTCGCCGTGTTGTTCAATATAATCTTTGTGATCAATCAAATAGCCATGCAGCTTTTGTTTGGTGCGAGCAGCAGAGTGTTGCAAACGGGGTACTCTGTCAATTACGTCTTCAGCTAAATGGAAGCGGTCGATATGATTCATGACCACCATATCGAACGGCGTTGTGGTGCTTCCTTCTTCTATGTAGCCGCGTACGTGAAGATTTTCATGGTTAGTGCGACGGTAAGTCAACCGGTGAATCAGCCATGGATAGCCGTGATAAGCAAAAATAATCGGTTTGTCTTTAGTGAAAATTGAATCAAAATTATGATCACTGAGACCATGAGGATGTTCAGTGCTTGGTTGCAGTGTCATCAAGTCAACGACATTTACAAAGCGAATTTTCAAATCTGGTTGTTCTTGCCGCAACAAATCTACGGCAGCCAGAGCTTCTACGGTTGGTACATCTCCGGCACAGGCTAGCACCACATCTGGTTCACCACCCTGGTCGTTACTGGCAAAATCCCAGATGCCTATACCAGCGGCGCAATGCTTGGCAGCGCTATTCATATCGAGCCATTGAGGAGCAGGCTGCTTGCCGGCTACGATGATATTGATAAAGTCACGGCTGCGCAAACAATGATCGGCCACACACAAAAGTGTGTTGGCATCTGGTGGCAAATAAACACGAATAATATCTGCTTTTTTATTGACTGCGTGATCGATGAATCCTGGATCTTGATGGCTGAAACCATTGTGATCCTGGCGCCATACGTGTGAAGTAAGTAAATAATTGAGCGAAGCAATTGGTCTGCGCCAGCCGATTTCTCTAGTCACCTTTAGCCATTTGGCGTGCTGGTTGAACATCGAATCAACGATGTGAATGAAAGCTTCATAGCATGAGAAAAGGCCATGTCGGCCTGTGAGCAGATAGCCTTCCAGCCAGCCCTGGCACATGTGTTCGCTGAGCACTTCCATTACTCGGCCGTCATGGCTGATATTGTCGTCGGTGCTCAAAATTTCGTCGGTGAAGACTTTACTGGTGACTTTAAATACATCACCCAGGCGGTTGGAAGCAGTTTCATCAGGGCCGAAGAGGCGGAAGTTTCTGCGATCTTCATTTTCGCTGAAGACATCTTTTAGATACTGACCAAGCACTCTTGTTGCTTCGCCTGTAACACTGCCTGGCTTATCTACTGTCAGAGCATATTTTTTATAGTCGGGTAATCGCAGCTCTTTTAGTAAAAGACCACCGTTAGTATGAGGGTTAGCCCCCATGCGACGATTACCTTGTGGGGCCAGTTCTTTCAGGTGAGCTTGCAAGGCACCGTTTTGATCAAATAATTCTTCAGGGTTGTAACTCTTCAGCCATTGTTCAAGTAATTCTAAATGCGCAGGATTGGTGAAAATTTCAGTCAGTGGCACCTGGTGCGATCTATGGGTGCCTTCAATGGCGATACCGTCCACAGTTTTAGGACCGGTCCAACCTTTGGGTGAACGCAAGATGATCATGGGATAAACAGGTCGAGTTGTAAAACCATCTCTCGCGCAATCTGCTTTGATTTTTTCTATATCGGCCAGGGCCGCATCCATGGTGGCAGCCATTAGCTGGTGCATGGCCTCAGGCTCATGACCTTCAACAAAATATGGATTATATCCATAACCGTTAAATAGATTTTGCAGTTCTTCGTCGCTCATGCGAGCAAGAACAGTGGGATTGGCAATTTTGTAACCGTTGAGGTGCAAAATCGGCAAGACGATACCGTCACGACTGGGATTAACAAATTTATTAGAGTGCCAGCTGGCCGCTAGTGGTCCAGTTTCTGCCTCACCATCACCAACAACACAACAAACGATCAAATCAGGATTATCAAGCACGGCGCCAAAAGCATGCACCAGTGCATAACCAAGCTCGCCGCCTTCGTGAATCGAGCCTGGAGTTTCAGGCGCCACGTGCGACGGAATTCCGCCCGGGAAAGAAAACTGTTTGAAGAGTTTCTGCATACCTTCAGCATTTTCTTCAATTAGCGGATAGGTTTCGCTGTAGGTTCCTTCTAAATAGGTATTGGCAACAAGTCCTGGCCCGCCATGACCTGGACCGGCCACATAGAGCATGTTGAGATCATGAGCCTTAATCAGACGGTTGCAGTGCACATAAATAAAATTGAGCCCCGGAGTTGTGCCCCAGTGGCCTAACAATCTTGGTTTACAGTGGCTCAGATCGAGTTTCTGGCGCAACAATGGATTATCAAGTAGATAAATTTGTCCTATTGATAAATAGTTGGCCGCATTCCAATAGGCGATGGTCTTGTGCAACTGCTCTGCTGTCAGTGGCCGTGCATCTTTCAATGCAGGCGTTACAACCGCTTTACTGGCTGAAACCATAATTTATACCTGTTTGCTTTACATTCTATTGTTAACGGTGGCGCAATTATATAAGGCCAGGCCCAAGGTTGGAAGCAAGTGCGGCGGCGTGTGAATTAATTCGCTAAAAAAGCGCTTGTACAAACATAGCCGAGTCAAAATCGCGCAGGTCTTCCATTTTTTCACCCAGGCCGATAAGCTTCACTGGAATTTTGAGCTCTTTGGCAATGGCAAAGACTACGCCACCCTTGGCGGTGCCATCGAGTTTTGTCAGCACGACACCTGTGAGGCCGCATATTTCAGAAAATACTTTAGCTTGTTGCAAGCCGTTTTGACCGGTCGAGGCGTCAAGCACCAGTAGTGATTCTACACTCATGCCGCTGCTGTTTTTTTCTACCACAGTGCGAATTTTTTTCAGTTCAGCCATAAGATTGGTTTTGTTGTGCAAACGACCGGCCGTATCAATAATGACGACGTCATAATTTTCTTCTCTGGCTTTTTGTAATGCTTGATATACAACAGCGCCCGGATCAGCGCCATCAGCCAGCCGCACAATGTCTACATTGGCTCGCTGCGACCATATTTCTAGTTGACATTCGGCCGCTGCTCTA
>CASBPX010000169.1 GCA_949127735.1 Candidatus Obscuribacterales bacterium
AAGTTTGGTCTGCTACCGCCGGCTGGGTAATAGGAGCAGTGTGAGCTGAGAGGTTCAAGCCCTGTTCTGGGAGAGGGTGCGGGGGTAGTTCCCGCGCCCCACTCAACTCTAAGTTGTACGATTTTACAACTTAGAGGTTGTAAAAATTCGTAAGGCGCGAAATTGATATGCCCGACGACAAACCGCTGCAAAAAATTCAAAACAAAATCAATCCAAAATGTCTCGCACGATAGCGCGATAGCGAGCCAGATTGAAGCCATAGTCATCAGATGATCCGTGAGTATCGGTCAGCTGAATTTTGCCTGAATTACGCTCGTCGTTTTTGATATCCATCGTGGTGCGCGAATCGTCCACTGCAGCTTGTGGATACAACCATGGCGCATGTTTTTCTAGAGTTGGCGCGTCCAGCCAACCGCGAGCAAGCAGAACTTCGTCAATGCTCATGCTCATGTTGGCGCTGTCCGATTGGGCCAGCTGCGATTGCGCCTCAGATATAATCTGCGCGTCAATCAATACTTGCAGCAAAGCTTGGTCATCGGCGCTCGTCAATGCTTGCTTCTCTTATATAGTGCGCAAACGAAAAGGTTTACGTAATCTCAATGTCGACGCGTTTGCCAAAACGACTGGCAGCGGCGCGAATCAAAGAACGCAAGGCGGTTATTGTTCTGCCGTCTTTACCGATCAATCGTCCGGTCACAAGCGGATCGCACGTGACTGAAACGCGGCAACGGCCGGGATTATAAGTTTCACGCTCAAATTGGAGGGCGTCAGGATCTTTGGCCAGTACCTTGAGAATGTACTCTGCCAAATCTTCTGCAGCCGTTGAATCGACTTGGGGCCTTACGCGCCCAAAGCCGCCTGGCCTGCTGCCGCTGCGAGAGGTGCTCTTTTTAAAAGGCTTGCTACCGTTTCGCTTTGCTGGGCGCCGTGTGTCATCCATTTTTGTACCGCTTCTCTGTCGACAACCAACTCTTTAGTACGGGGGTTGTAGTAGCCAAGCTCTTCGATTGGCATACCGTCTCTTCTACTTCTAGAGTCAACGGCGACGATTCTGTAATGCGGGGCTTTCTTCTGGCCGACGCGCTTTAGCCGTATCTTTACCACTGTGACTGTGTTCTCCAAACTTTGTTCTTGCGTGCGATTCGTTATTCTAACAGGCGAACCGCTCAGCCTGTATGTCTTTACTGTATATGTTGTTAACCTAGCGATACTCTTCGACCTTGAAGATGGCCGGATTAAGCCAGGCGGCATCTATTGAGCGGATGTCATACAGGCCCGGGCGAAGTGGCATTGCGTTACTTTTTCTTCTTCTTTTTGCGGGCGCCGTAAGGGCTGGCACTTCCGGGAGCACCTGGTCTGGCGCCGCCGCCGCCCATGCTTCCGGGGAATCCGGGAGGCATTTTGAAACCTGGCGGCATGGGAGGCATCTTAGGAGCCCCTCCGCCACCGAACAAATTGCCCATTCCGCCCAGCATCTGTTTCATCTGACGCATGGTGTCGCGCATTTTCTCAAACTCGTTTAACATTTTTCCTATCTCATTTTCTTTGAGACCAGAGCCGCGAGCGATACGCCGGCGTCTGGGGAAATCGATGAGTTCAGGTTTGCGCCTTTCTTCTTTTGTCATTGAAGCAATGGCAACCTCGTATTTGTTCATCATCGCTTCGCCTTCAGTGGCCAGTTTGTTCTGGTCTTCGGTAGAAAGACCGAGCATGCCGCCGATGCCCATCATTTTCATGACGTCACCCATGTTGCCCATTTTTTTCATCATGCTCTGCATGTTGACGAACATTTCAAACGAGAAATCGTTGGAGAACATATCCATAACTGCGCGTTCGGCGTCTTTTTCGTCAATGTTTTTCTGCGCTTTCTCAACCAGCGTCAGCACGTCGCCCATACCAAGAATGCGGCTGGCCATGCGATCTGGATAGAACGTTTCAAGGTTATCTAACTTCTCACCAGTAGAAATAAATTTGATTGGTTTGCCCACAGCTTCGCGCACTGAAAGGGCGGCACCACCTCTGGCATCACCGTCAACTTTGGTCAGCAGAAGTCCTGTCAGATCTAACTGTGTGTTGAAAGTTTCAGCGACGTTCACCGCTTCTTGACCAGTCATGCTGTCGACTACCAGAATTTTTTCTGATGGTTGCAGCAGTCTGTCGAGAATCAGCAAGTCGGCCATTAAGGCCGTGTCAATTTGCAAACGGCCGGCGGTGTCGAGAATAACCGGGTTGTAACCTCTTTCTTTAGCAAGCTCAATGGCCTTCTCAGCGATGTCGGTGACGTCTTGACTGGCCTCAATGGTGAAAACTGGAACGTCTACTTGTTTGCCTAAAGTTTGCAACTGGTGAATGGCTGCCGGGCGCTGAACGTCGCATGCAACTAGAAGTGGGTTCTGACCCTCACCTTTGAGTTTAAGCGCAAGTTTGCCGCAGGCTGTGGTTTTACCGGCCCCTTGCAGACCCACCATCATGATAATTCCGGGTGCACCTTTTAAATCTAGCGGTACATTCTCGCCACCAAGGATGGTGACCAGCTCATCGCTGACGATCTTGATAAATTGTTGTCCAGGTGAAACTGCTTCGATAACTTCGGTGCCAAGCGCTTTTTGGCGCACATTGCTGATGAAGATTTTCACGACTTTCAAACTGACGTCGGCTTCTAAAAGCGACTTGCGCACTTCGCGAATGGCTTCTTCGATATTATCGTGCGTCATCTTGTCGGTGCCGGCAAGAGTTCTGAAAGCGCCCTGTAGTCTATCGGTTAGATTGTCGAACATGTTTTGTCTATTCCTAATTTATTTGCACTACGAATTTTGTCTACAGCTTCAGTGGCTTCTTGTGGATATATCAGCCAGTACGACGTGTGATTGCCTTTCACCAGTGCCTCTACAGCAAGAGACAGTTGCGACAATTCTTTGATGTCACCATTATCGGTGCGCACCACAATATTGGTTTGCGGGTGATCTGAATCAGGTCGGTAATAATCGTAAGGTACAAAACCGGTAGATTCTACAGCCACATAATAGTCAGGATCGAATCCTAGAGCCGCAACAGCTTTGCGCGCCTGTTGCTCGATATAATCTATTTCTTCTGGTACCTGCGTGTTGATGCGCGATGCTTTGAAAATACGGCGATTGAGAAAGCGATGAGAAAGATCAGCAAGAATGGCATCTTTGTCTTTGAGCCAGCGCTTGATGTGATAACCCAGCTGAATGTCATCAAGGCTTAAGTATTCTTCGACCGTTAAAGCTTCGCCTGTAAGCCATTTGCCTGTGGCTTCGTCGATAAAAGCAATTGAGCCTGCACCCTGACCAATTACATGTAGAGCGCGCTTAATTAATTTACCGAGCAGCGCTCTGGCAGCCAGATTTTTGCGGTGATAATAAACCTGTGCATACATCGAATAACGAGCGAACAGATAATCTTCAACGGCGATCTGGCCTTTTTCGCCCACTACCAGCATGCGGTCGTTTTCTTCGTCCACTTCAATCGAACGTAAGATGCGCTGCAAAGCAAACAGACCATAAGCGGTGCCTGTCATATAGCTGTCTCGCAACAGATAATCAAAACGGTCGCAATCGAGTTGACTTGAAACCACATGAGACACATAACTGGGCTTATAGGTCTTTTTCAAAACTCGCACAATTTTATCTGCCAGGCCCGGTTCTTCAGTATAAGAGTCGAGAATCGAGCGAATTTGCGTGTCGCCCGAAATAATCTTGCATGACCAGTCTTCATGATCGTAACCAAGTATCTTCTCTGTTACATGACTGAAAGGGCCGTGACCTACATCGTGCAAGAGCGCCGAAGTCAACATCAGTGCTCTTTCTTTCTCGGCAGACTCACACCGGCTTGAAAGTATGTTGCTGAGCTGCGAAGCCACGTGCATTACGCCTACTGAGTGGGTAAAGCGCGAGCCTTCAGCCCCCTGGAAAGTGAAATATGAGACGCCCAGCTGATGAATGCGGCGCATACGCTGAAACTCGACAGCATCGATCAGGTCTACAACCAGGCGCTCGGCGGGAATAGATCGGTCAAGAACGATATCTTGATGAATTGGGTCGAGATAGGTGCGCTTATTGGAGACTCTTTGCATGCCGGTGGCTTTGTCCGTTATCTATAGATGTTAGATATTATACTGGGCTTAGAGTGGCTCCTCCGGATCTCTGTTTTGTCTTTACTTTGCTCTCTATATCGTCAGGCCACTAGTGATTGAACCGCTGCCAGCACGAATATTGTCTCTCGGTGACCTGGTTAGCCTGTCTTATCGTCGTTTCCGCCTGCATTACAAACTTTACTTCAAAGTATTGTTTGTACCTGCTTTGCTGGGCAGTATCGGAGAGCATTTAGCCTTCTTTAGTTTTAGTCAGTGGCTCAAGATTGCCTCACATTCGATGCTTGCCTGGCAGCCGTTTCTATCACATATGGCTTTCGTCTTGTTGGGAGTATTTGTCTGGTTCTTTAGCTTGCTCGAGCTTTGTGTGCGCTGCTCGGCCATGGTGCGCACAGAATTAGGCCTGGAACCAAATTATGCGGGCAGTTATGCTGCACTTAAAAAGCGTCTTGGCACAATTTTTCTCGTCTACAATCTCGCGCTTTTCCCACCGCTTGCCTGTTTGATTATCTGCGTTGTGCTGCTGGTTATGACCGTAAATTTGGTTAGCTCCGTTCCAGAGGCTTTGCGACTGGGCATCTCAACGGTTCTTTATGGTTTCATTGGTTTCGTTTCCACCGTGGCAGTTTCAATAACTTCGCTCTCTGCCTCGATGTTGCTTGCGGTGGTGACATTTGAATCTCATTCATTAATCGATTCTTGTAAGCGCACGTATTTTTTTTTAAGATACAGACTCTGGCGGGGCGGCTCTTTTGCCTGCCTTCTGGGAATATTTGTGGGCCTTATATATTTTTCGGTCAATAGTCCGGTGCAAATTGCATATCTGATTGAAAAGTTAAATCACGGTGGTCTTAACTCCACCGAATCACCTCTCTACCTTGAGGTAATTGAAGCAGCTTTTGATACGGTTCTGACTATCGTGATGTTCGCCATCACCTACATCGGTTACGGTTTCTTTTATCGCGACTTAAAATTGCGACTCGAGGGTTCAGACATTACCAGCCGTGTAGATGCCTTAACTTTGCCAAATTCTTAATTGGCGCCATCTCCGGCCCAGTGCACAGTTGGCGGGAGTGGTGGCACATTGAAATGTATTTTGGTCGGTAAATCTGGATCGCAATTGCGCGCAGATTCGATGTCTGCTTGCAGCAAGATAGTTTTGCCTAATTGATAGAATAGCGATGCGCGACCGAGATAATAGCGCGCCTGATTTGGTGATTGCGATATGGCGTGTTCAAAGTCGCCCATGGCTTCATTGACTTTTTCCAGTTTTTGATAAGCCTTGGCTCTGCGGAAATAATATTCGCCGTTAGTTGGATCTAGCCCCAGAGCCTGGTTGTAGTCGATGATTGCTTTTTTTGCATCGCCTTGAAATACACCTGTGCCGGCGAGCGATCCGATTTCTCCGCGATTTGGATCTTGGTCGAGATTGGTGACGAAACGTTTGTCTTTGGCGGCAGAGATGGTATCACTACTTTCCATACCGGCATTATTTTGTGCGTCACTGTTGATATAAGGCATACCACTAATATTGTTGGTCATGCCTGTGCCCGCTTTCCCTGGTACAGCGATGGCCTGGGTTGCACCCACCGAGCCGGGCTCACTCATTGCCACCACTTTGCGATTGCCGGTTGGTCCGACATTGCCAGACCAGGTTTGGCCGTCTGAGCTGACTGCTTTGTCCGGATTGCCGGCATCAACATAACCGTTAGGATAGACATTGCGCATGGCATCTTTATAGTCTTGCACAGCGTGAGCGTGAGAAGTGCTATCAGCTTTAGTGCCAAGTTCTGCGTGAGGAACTTGAATGCTCCCAGCAGCGGCAGCAAAGAATCTTTTCGCCAGAGTTGGGTCCATGCGAATTGCCGCTTCATAATCAATGATTGCCATGGCATCATGGCCGAGAATGCTGTGACAAGTGCCGCGCAGCAGCAGTGCTTTTAAATTGTTCGGGGCATAAAGAATGGAATTATTGAGGTCGTCGATGGCAAATTTGTAATTTCCCATTTTGTAGAAACATTCGCCGCGCAAAGTCAAGGCTTTTGGATCTGTAGAGTTGAGGCCGAGCGATTCACCAAATGCGGTGGCAGCGGCATCCCATTCCTGGGCGGCCATTAGTTGTTTGCCTCTGTCAAAGGCAGGGTCAACATAGCCTTGCGCTGATCCGGCAAAGCAGTTCAACAAAACAATAGCGGTAGTAACTAGAGAAAATTTGCGCATTATTTCAATCCTTTCGTCTTTCACTTCAGTCGTTCGATCGTTTCGAATAGATTACAGGCAAAACCAGTGAGGCCAGGGCAAATACAATAGTGGCGGAAAATATTAGACGTGAGGCTTCATGCAGCTTTTGAAATTGCTGATGGGCTGCGGGATCTGTTTTCATCAATACTCTGACATCCTGCATTTGCGGCACAATCGCCAGCGCAAATATAAATGTAGAGATGGCGCAGACGATCGACGAAAAATAGCGGCCCATATGCCAGCGGCTGCCTTTTTCCAGATTGTGCAAATCGCCTTTGATTTCAATTGCTTCAGCCACTACTAATGTGATTGCGAAAATCAGAGCTACTTTGCTGAACTCGATGAAGAGGGGTGCGTTGACTGAGGCCGCCTCAGCAACTGGTATGCCCTGCGCTTTGGCTGCACTAATTAAGGTGATGGCGGCAAAAACAATGGCGGTGGATCCGCCAAAGAGCATTGCCAGTGAGATCAGGCGAAGAATGCGGGCAAACTTATTCATTGGTTTTTTGCTGCTCGTTTTAGTGTCAGTAACAGTTAATGAATATACAGGCTTGGCAACGGCCCCGCACTAAGCCCACAGAGGCCTCGTCCAGGGCCTTGAAGTCTGGAAACCTAATAGAATCCGTGAACTTGACAGCGTGACAGTAATTTGATTGAATACTGTCATGAGCATCGAAATTCACACAGAGCCGATCAGTTTAGAGGAAGTATCGCAAGAGGTAGCGAGACTACTGGATAAATACGGCCTGGTCGCCACTGCGAATGTCCACGGAGCCCAGAAAGACCAACGCATCTCTGCCGTGCCCGATTCGCGCACAATTCGCTATTACACCACTCTTGGTTTGCTTGACCGGCCAATAATCGAAAATCGCCAGGCCAAATATGGCCAGAAGCATTTGTTGCAGTTGCTAGCCATAAAGGCTATGCAGGGGCTTCAACTGCCGCTGGCACGCATTCAAGAAAAACTATACGGTCTGAGTGAATCTGAGCTTGGTGCTTTGCTCGAATCAATTGCCCAGAATAACAAGAACACAAATTTTGAGCCGGTAGCCCCAATTGCCCGAGTATTTCGAGAGATAGTTTTAGAACCTGGTTTAAAGCTGACGGTGGCCGACGATTACATCAGCGGCCTCAGTAGTGAAGAGTTGAAAGGACGAATTGAGATGGCCTTAAAGGTGCTATCTCTTAAGGGAGAAATCAAATGACCAGAATAGCCTGTACTGAACTGCCCTTAATTGAAAATCTTAGCGACGACTGTGATCAAAAGCGTACATTCGGTTGCTTTGAGAATGCCATTGCATCAGAGCGCAGGCCAGCTCTTCCTCTGGCTAAAGTAGCAGTAGAAGCAGATGTGGTCGAGCGCATCGCTTCGGTCAAAGTTACTCAAACTTTTGTCAACTTGTTAAAAGAGCCGATTGAAGCGGTCTATATTTTCCCGATGGCCGGTTCATCGGCAGTAAGCAAATTTCAAATGCAAGTGGGGGCACGCACCATTGATGGTGTAATTAAGGAACGCGGTGAAGCGCGACAAGAATACCGTCAGGCCGTGAGCGAGGGTAAGCGGGCCGCTATTCTTGAACAAGAAAGAGACGACGTCTTCACCGCCCAGGTGGGCAATATTATGCCCGGCGAAGAAATTACTGTCACCATCATCTATAGCGAAAGACTGACCTATTTTGCCAGCGGCCATTCTGAAATCAGATTACCGCTGGTGGTGGCGCCAAGATATATTCCTGGCACAGTTTTAAACCGACCATCTGTGGGCGAAGGAGTTGAGCTTGATACTAACATTGTGCCCGACGCTTCTCGCATCAGCCCACCACGGCTCGCTCACGGCCTTGATGCCAAAATCGATTTGACTTTGACTGTAAATCTGCAACTGAATGGCGAAGACGAAATTTTAGATTTGGCTTGTTCACAGCATGCCGTTAAATCTTCCTTTAAAAAGAATGGCATCACCGTCACGCTGGCCAGCGAAAAAGAAATGCTCGATCGTGATTTTGTTTTATCATGGAAGGTGGCTCAGGGAGCCACCAGCTCACTAGGTTTGATCAGTCATGAAGCAGTAGAAATTGGCGGTGAGAAATACTGCTACGGGATGGTTTCGATTAATCCGCCGGCTAAAGCAGACAACGAAACTTATTTAGCTCCGCGCGATATTGTTTTTGTTCTTGACCGGTCCGGGTCGATGCAAGGGCTAAAAATGAGTTCCGCCGCCAGTGCGCTCTCAATTTTGCTCAACACTCTAACCCCGCGCGATCGCTTCAGCATTTGCGCTTTTGATGATGCAATCGAATGGTTTACCGATCGAAGGAGCGTAGATAATGACCAGTTTTTCCCAGCCTCGTTAAAAATATTGGAAAAGGGTCAGACTTACCTCCGTAAAATCGAGGCTCGTGGTGGCACAGAAATGCACGGCGCCTTAGCAGCTGTAGGCCAATTGATTCAGGGACGCAGGAAGAAAAAGAGGCAGGCAGTTGTTGTTGTGATCACCGATGGAGAAATCGGCAACGATGCCCAAATATTCAAATTTGTTCAAACTCAGATGGCTGACTGTCGCATTTTTAGTGTTGGTATTGATACTGCTGTTCACGACAGTTTCTTAAAACGACTGGCTAATCTTGGTGGTGGCACGTGCAGTTTAGTCACTCCAGGTGAAGCCCTTGAATCGGCACTAACTCACGTCGCGCGTGAAATAGGTGTACCACTTATAACCGATTTGCAAATCGAAGACGAGTTGACTGCGGCACCATCTAAATCACAAGATCTCTTTGAAGGACGGCCTGTTTCCATTTTCTTTAGAGTCAAGCACGACCAGCTGCCTGCGAAAATTACTGTCTGTGGCGATTTGCAAACTGCTCAATCGCAGACTCAAGGCTTTTCTCAAGTAGTTGATTTGCTGCCGACAGAAAATCAGGCGCTGCCACAGCTTTATGCCAGGGCCAGAGTGGCTGAACTGGAAGATCTGATTCGCTCAGTTGACCAAAATGATGCTCGCGAATTGCAAAAAGAAATTGTAGAACTTGCTGTCGCGCATAGTTTGCTCACTCGCTTCACTGCCTTTCTCGCCATCGATCAGGCAGTAGTTAGCGACGGTGATCCCCGTTTACTGGTTGAACCTGTATCAATGCCTGACCAATGGTCAAATGCTTCGCAGCTTCTTAGAGGTGCGGCTGGTCGTCTAGCTGCAATGAACATGCCTTGCCCACCCTCGGGTCCGCCTCCTGCTGGTGGTGGTTGGGGTTGTGCGCCAGGTAGCAGTTGGGGTAGTGCGGCTGAATCTCAGATTATGACTGGGTCATGGGGCGCAGCAGCTTCAGCTAATTTCGGTGCGTTTCCAATTCAAGAAAGAGGTAATTCGCAGCCGACAGTGCCACAGCCAAGTGCTCCCGCGGCACCGGCCTTTAGGCAGGCACCACTTGGGTCGGGCCTCAACTCAGCCGAATCAGACTTATCTAAATCGCGGGCAGCCAACTCTGAACATCCTGACCTGAAGGCACTGTTAGCTTTGCTGGCTGATTTGCAAGAACAGCTGGATGCCCTGGTGAAAACTGATAGCTATTCTATTAGCGAAAGCATCGAGGCAATCTATGCTGCTCTGAGAAAACTTCAAACCAATTTGACGGCTCTTGTTTCCAAAAGTAGTCTATCGCTTGAGATTGGTTCTCTCGGTCGCTTAAGCAAGTGGCATTTGGCTAATTTGATGCAAGCGGTAGACAATCAACTCAGTGCAGAGCAGGTGATTGTGCTTGCTACCGCCTGTGGTGAACAAGTTAAAGCTGTGCACCTGGAGCTGAAAAATTTTCAAGCTGGTAGTAACCAAGGCCGTAGTGATGAAAGTGGGCAAAAAAAGCAAGGCCCGAATCAACAAAGAAATGACCAGTTCTGGAAAGACAATATTTAAATTGTTATCCAGAGCCGTCTAAAGTTAGAAAGAGGAAGTGAACCCCAATTCCACTTCCTCTTTCTATTTACAGCACTTTTAATTTGCCTACGTTAACGTCTGATTCGGCAATCGGATCAGCTGAAAGCGCATTGAGAATTTGTATTTTACGTTTGGTATCAGGCTCGATCAATGACAAGAAAGCTGTATATTCGCCTGGCTTCAACTGTTTTGGTGTTTGCAGATCGAAGTCCCAGGTTATTGGCACACCTGATTTCCATTTATTTGTCGGGGTTAGTGGCGTATGCCGTAACAAAGCAGCTGGTTTTCCACTTTGATCTTGCAGCTCGATTTGCACAATGTAACTTGAAGCAATATCACGGTCGAGATTTCGCACAGGGCGTAACGCGCTGGCGGCACCAAGATTGGCAAAGGTGAATGAAGCTTTGAGCTTGTCGCCGGCTTTAACGTCGGCAGGCAAAGTCACCTTCTGTGATACCAACTGATAACCGAGGTGGGTACGAATATCGGCCAGGGCTTTTTTCACCGACTCATCGTCAGAGTTTAGTATCGCTGCAGGAACTTCGACGAAACTGACACCATCGTCAAGCGCATTCTTGGCCAGTTTAGTCAATTCGTCAGGTGTTACTGAAGGCTGCAATTGATAGCCGGTCAGTGTGTCAGCGTGGAATTTAAGCAGCACGCGATATTGATCGAAACCGTGTTTGGCGTCTTGAACATTCTGTCTGGTCAAATAAATGCGTTGGCCGTAACGATAAACAAGATAGTCTGTAATTTCATCAAGACTGTCTTGTCCGGCGCGGTTAGGTGTCGGTGGCTCAATATCGAAATTGAGGCGTGTGTTGGGGAAAGCCTTAGGGAAAATGTCAGCAACATATTTCCAGTGCTCGACCAGTTGCCTCTGGCTCATTCCATGCTCGGCAGTCAATTTGGCTTCTAAAGCCTTGTAAGCTTCATGGTTCTGGGGAATGCTCATCTCGGGCACAACCGGTGTGCTGCCTAAAATGCCACCGCCAGTGATGCCGACGCTGTGCAATGTTTCATTTTTGTCGAACTTGGCACCAAGATCGGTGACGAAGTTGCCCCACTTAGCCAGATAGGTGGAATCCCAGAAAATTGGCATCTTATGGTCTTTGCCGTCCGGACCCTTATAGGTTATTGATTTGACGCCGGTATCGAACACCCAGTTTGGTGTATCTGAATCTACCGAGTTGTCAGCACCACAAGTGGACACTCTGAGAATGAGAGTTTTATTCTTTTCTTTGCAGATGGCCAGCAATTTTTCAATTTTGGACCAGTCATATTTTTCTTCTTCTGGTGCTAAGTCACGCCAGGGCAGAGTGACCGATATGCCGTTGACTTCTTGCTTGTCGAGCATTTTGTCAATCAGTTCATGTTTGCCTGTAAGTTCACTATTGACGGTGGCGTTATCAAACAGAGCGAAGTAACCCAATTCACGATTTGATACAGGTTTGGCTCCGGCAACAATGGTGCTTTTGAAACCTTTTTTCTTGATAACCCGGTCCTGTTCCTTGTTGAGCGTATAAGTATCGCGCTTCATCGGGCTCAAATATTTGACCCATTCCTTTGGCTGTGGCGCAGCTTGCGACGGAGCGCTAAGAGATGCGGATACAATTACCGAAAGTGCAAGCACTCCTGAAAGAATAGTTTGTGGTCTTCTCATTTGAATAGAACCTGAAGTGGTATGGATAATTATCAGGCTCTGATTGTACAAGCGGAGCTGTCTGGAGAAGTGCTTTGAATCTAACCTTTTTAGGACACAGTGCCGTAAAATTCGAAATTGGTAGTCTTTGCATCTATACCGACCCGTATTTGCAAGCACCAGTTGATCTGGCCAAGTTGCCTAAAGCCGACCTTGTTCTCTTTAGCCACGGGCACTTTGATCATGGTGCCTTGATGGCGCGCAAACTTTATGACACCTGGAATTGTCATTTTGCCGGGCCAAGGCCGCTGATGCAGTGGTTGGCGAAAAGACGAAAAATTCCTGCTGAAAAACTTATTGTTATCGACCATGATCAAACGATTGTTTTCAAGGGTCTGGAAATTACAGCCATTCCCGCGCACCATCCGCTCAATCGGTTGGGCAAGACAATTATGGCTCTGTTTGCTCGCAGCGCTGCTCCAGGTAAGCCGGTCAACGGTTATTACTTTGCCGGCTACTATCATTCAGGCGCCACGATTTATACGCCACTGATTGCCGAAGCTTTGGCGGGAAAATCTGTTCACACTGCGTTGCTTCCCATTGGGGGCAAGTATGCCACCGCAAAACCGGCGGAAGCACTGAAAATTGCCGAAGAGATTGGTGCTCAGCGTCTGGTGCCGATGCACTGGCAGCCGCTCAAAGAGCAAGTATTTTTCCGTTATCAGTCATCCGATTTGCTTAATTTGGCACGAGACACAAGATCTGCTGTTGAAGTCAGAGCTCTGGCTATCGGCGAACTACTCGCTGCCTCAGATGATTTTAAAGGGCAGCCTGAGCTGGTTTAGCTTCGGGGGGCCCATAAATATGCTCTAGTGCAGAAACGACCTTTTGTATTAGTAAGATAAGAAGAGAGCAATTATTTGTTTTTCGGGTAAAACATTGTTAGCCGGTTGCGTCGTAAATTTTCATTCGACTTGGCAACCTGGTCATGGTGATGGGAAACTACAAGTTCGCGAGTTAATAAACAAGTCGTTCTTATGCTGGGAAATCGCAAGCCAGAAGAGCGAGGCATTAACAACCTGCCCAAGCAGGACAGTTTGCCTACGCTGAAACAACTTCATAGCATGCAGGCGGAAAGTCTGAAATCGCCGGGTCGCACTACCCAGCTACCTTTTGGTGACCCACCTGAAGAATTATCTCTGGCTGTTTTTAAAGATCGAGGCAAAGGAGACCTGCACTGGGCCCTTTATCGCGGCGATGGTTCGACTTCCATGCTGGTCTGGGATCAAGTCTCACTGGATCCTGCTTTTATTCACCAATTGATTACAGCTCAGTTTCCTGGTTTTGATTTGAAACCTGTGGCTTTGCGCAGTCAAGCTAATTTTCAAAGTCAAAATTCGAGTCAGAGCCAGAGCCAAAGTATGAGCATGAATTTGCAGCCGGCCATCGACGCGCAAATCAACACCATTCGCATGCGTGGCAAAGCTACTCTCGAAGGTGATCTGCTCAATATGCAGATACCTAACGTACTGCAGTCCATCGGCATGAGTAAAGGCACAGGCCGACTCGATGTTGAAAATCCGACTGAGAATGCCACGGTTTATTTTGACGACGGCACGCCGATTCATTGCATTCT
>CASBPX010000170.1 GCA_949127735.1 Candidatus Obscuribacterales bacterium
CAGTGTGAGCTGAGAGGTTCAAGCCCTGTTCTGGGAGAGGGTGCGGGGGTAGTTCCCGCGCCCCACTCAACTTTAAGTTGTATATTTTTACTACCTATGGGTTGTAAAAAACCTCTAGGGTGCATTTATGGGTGGTCAAAGTGACGACGCTTTCGCCCGCGCTCAAAGCGTATTTACACGTTGGCTGATATTTCCGCTTCTTCTCTGGAAATCTGCGCTAGTTGCTCGATAGCGTCATCATAGCCCTGACGAATTAGGCGCCTAGAACGCTCTGGATCAATTTCCAGCAAGGTAACATTGACACCATGTTTGGGTTGAAACACTCTAATTTTGACTTTTTTACGGCCCCGCGATTCTACTGACCCGGCATCAATTAAGCGGTTATACAACTCCGCCGACTGCACTTCTTTGCGGGCGGATGCATCAAGCACAATATCAAGGCAACGCACTAAAACTTCGAACATGTTCACCGGACAAACGTTAATGCGCTCCGGATGCAACAGCACCATATAGACTTCGTCAGCTCCAAGGTGTATGGCCGTTTCCATCGGTGTATTGCGCACTAAGCCCCCATCTATCCACAGGCCCTGGCCGTGTATGTGCCGCGGGGGAAAAGCCATGGGAAGAGCAGAAGTGGCCATTAGGACATCAATCAATTCATTAGTGGACATAATGTCGTCAATTGTTATCAGTCGCGTTTCCAGGCTACAAAGATCAGTTGTGCACCAGCCCACTTTAGTGGTGCTGGCTTTGAGCTTCTGCAAATTGACCTCACGGCGCAATAGCTCTTCCAGTGGACTAGTGTCGAGCAAGCCCAGCTTGTGACCAAGCACGAGGCGGCCGATTTGATGAGCTGAAGGCAGACCGAAAATGTCGCGACTGCGAATCGAACACCAGAGCTCTTCTAATCTTGTTTGATTGCCTTGAGCGTAGAGGCTGGCATTAATGCCACCAATACTTGTGCCAAAAGCAATGTCAAATTCGATGCCCGCTTCTTTAAAAGCCTTGGTGACACCAACCTGATAGGCACCCCTGCCGCCGCCACCCGGTAAAACCAGGGCCCGCATAGGGCGAACTTTATCAGTTGAATTGTCGGCTGCCATGAAAGTTTGAATCCTGTTGATATGACTATCCTAAGCTAACGGCACAAAGCTGACAAGGTGGCAGTCACCACTTACTACAATTGTAGTGTTGTAAAATTGGCGCTCACAAAGAGGGCATGATGGGCACAATCGAGACGAATTTTTCTGAAGATGCTCAAGCTGTGGACATATTGATCGTTGGTGCTGGACCAACCGGTCTGACTCTAGCCAATGATTTACTGCGTCGCAAAGTTTCTTTCCGCATCATCGATAAAGCTGCAAGCGCAACTACTATTTCCAAAGCGATTGTGGTACATGCACGCAATCTGGAAATGTTCGAAAATCTCAAAATGGTGGAGCCTTTTCTCAAAGCCGGTCTGGCCTTGCGCGGCAGTAATATTTTTGCTGATGGCAAGCGTATTGTGCATTTGAGTCTTGATGAAATCGATTCACACTTCAAATTTGCTTTGACTATTCCCCAAGATAAAACTGAGCAGCTACTGGCTGATCGCCTGACAGCGGCCGGTATGGCCATTGAGCGCAGCAAAGAGCTGATATCTTTTGTGGAAGAATCGGAAGGTATCGCGGCCTCAGTTGCCGGCACTGCATCTGATGGCAGCATCAGGACTGAAATAATCAAAGCAAAATACCTGGTTGGCTGTGATGGCGCTCATAGTGCCGTTAGGCATACGCTCGATTTACGTTTCACAGGTGTCGCCTATGACGAAAGTTTTGGCGCTGCCGATGTAGAGTTGAACCCAGGCACCTTGAATTTGGCTGAAGATGAGGGTTATGTCTATTTGTCTGAAGACGGTCTTCTGGCCTGCTTTCCATTTGGCAGCAGTCGCTACCGGCTAATTTTTGATATGCCTCCGCTGGGCGAAAATGAAGAGCGACGGCCGCTGGTATTTGAAGAAGTCTTAGCTCTGGTGAAAAGACGTGGACCAAAAGACGGTGACGCTAATAGCTTTACCATTTCGAATCCGAGATGGATGGCCTGGTTCAAAATCAACCGCCGCTGTGTCACTTCGTATCGCAAAGGTCGCGTTTTTCTCGCCGGCGATTCAGCCCATATTCACAGCCCTGTAGGCGGTGTGGGCATGAATACAGGCATGCAGGACGCCGCAAATCTATCGTGGAAATTGGCACTTGTTGTTAAAGGGCAAGCCGGTGATTTTCTGCTTGATAGTTACAACCTCGAACGTCACGCTGTTGGTCAGGCGGTTTTAGCAGCAACAGATTTTGCCACCAAAGCCGTGACCTTAAGAAGCCCTGTGGCTAAGGGTGTACGCAACACTCTTATGGGATTTTTAGCATCGCAAGAGATTGTGCAGCAGCGCATTTTGAAAGCAGGCAGTCTGACTGGCATCAGCTATCGCAAGAGCCCTATTTCAAGTGAGTCGCACGCTAGTTTAAAAGAACTGCTTGAACGCAATCTGCATCTTAAGCCTGTTGCTGACGGGTCAAGCACTTCAGGTGAAAATCTCACTATGCTGTCGTGGCTAGATTTTGCCAGAGCACCGCTGGCCGGCGATCGAGTAGTTGATAGAGAATGCCAGACCAGGCATGGTGATACCAGACTGGCACAGGTAATGGCCTCGCCTAATTTTCAACTATTGCTTTTCGATGGTTTCGAGGCCAGCACCAGAGGCTACGAGCAGTTTTTAGCAATTGAAAAAATGATTCAGGCACAATTTTTCGGCCTGATAGATGTACACGTAATATTGCCTTACTGCCAAAATGCTCCGCAGTATCACTCTAATTACGACACTTTCAATACATATACTTCGGTTTTGTTTGACACCACAAAAGAGCTGCACAGGGCTTATGGTGCCAGCTCTGAATGTCTCTACCTAATCAGGCCAGACGGTTATATCGGCTTTCGTTCACAGCCGGCAGTGGCAGCTGATCTCGAAAACTATCTTAAGGCCATATTTAAACGCTGAATCAGGCTTTAGCTGGTTGCTTCAGCGCTTCTGCTACTTGTTTTGCCACTTCAGATGGCGTCATCGCTACTCTTACGCCGTTAGCTTTAAAAGCTTCGAGTTTCGATTCGGCTGTACCTTTACCACCAGAGATGATGGCACCAGCGTGACCCATGCGTTTGCCGGGAGGTGCTGTTTGACCGGCGATGAAACCAATCACAGGCTTTTTGATGTTTTTCTTGATGTAGGCTGCCGCTTCTTCTTCAGCGCTGCCGCCAATTTCACCAATCATCACGATTACTTCTGTGGCCGGATCATGTTCAAACATGGAAAGCAGCTCCTGGTAGTCGAGCCCCTTGATGGGGTCGCCGCCGGTGCCGATGCATGTCGATTGACCAAGGCCACTTTCAGTCAGCGCCAGGGCGATTTCATAAGTCAGGGTGCCGCTTTTGCTCACCATGCCTACCGGTCCTGATTTAAAAATCGAACCCGGAAGAATACCAATCAGTGATTGACCGGGTGTGATGATACCAGGGCAATTTGGACCAATTAGTTTGGCGCCCTTAGCTTTAACTTGAGCGACCAACTTAGCTGTGTCTAGCGGTGGAATGCCTTCTGTAATCAACACTAGTAGTGTGATGCCAGCGTCGAGAGCTTCGCATCCGGCATCGAGAGCCAGATATGGTGGCACAAATATTACAGAACAAGTGGCTTCAGTTTTATCGACAGCTTGTTTGACTGTATCGAACACAGGCACGTCATGCATTTTCTCGCCACCCTTTCCAGGTGTGACACCACCGACGATATTAGTGCCATATTCGATCATGCGTTTTGTGTGGGCAGCACCCATTTTTCCAGTAATGCCCTGGACAATTACTTTTGTATGTTTATCGACAAGTATCACGTCAATCTCCTTTTAGGCTTTGCCGGCGGCAACTGGTTTTTTGGCAGAATTTTTAGAGCGACTGACCGCTTCTTTAACAGCTTCTTCCAAATCGGGATAAAGTTTGAGGCCGGATGCGGCCAACATTTTTTCTGCAATATCTTGATTGTTACCGCGCAGTCTAACTACCATGGCGCGCTCAGGATATTTTTTCATAAATTCGACCAATGCTCCTGCTACTTCGTCACAGGCGGTAATACCACCCAAGATGTTGAGCAGAATAACGTCTACGTTAGGATTGTCGTTTACCAGTTCTAGAGCAGCCAGAGTTTTCTTCTGGTCTGAACCACCGCCGGCGTCGAGGAAGTTGCCTGGTTGTCCGCCGAAGGCTTTGACCATGTCCATAGTAGCCATAGTCAAACCGGCACCATTGCAGAGTATGCCGATATTGCCGTCCAATTCAACCAGATTGAGGCCGGTCATTTTTGCTTCACGCTCTCTGGGGGAAAGGTCGCACAAGTGCGCTTCTTCCCAACCGCGGAATTGCGGTTGGCGATTAACCGAATCGTCGTTGATGATGATTTTGCCGTCGAGGGCGACCACATCTCCGCCTTCGCTAATCACAAGCGGGTTGATTTCGGCTAAATCAAGATCTTTTGATTCAAAAATTTTGTAGAGCTTGTTGGCGATGTCGGCAACTTTATTTAATTCGCTTCCTTTAAGGCCAAGCTTTGCGGCCAGGTTGCGGCCGATGTAAGGCTGATAGACATGAGGAATTGGCTCAGTCAAAACATTAGCCGATGATTCTATTTCAATGCCGCCTTCAGCTGAAGCGATGAAAATTGGACAACCGCGGTCACGATCAAGGGTGACAGCCAGGTATAGCTCCCGGGCGATGTTCATGCGTGGCTCAACCAGAAGACTTTCGGTTTTCGAATCTTTAATTGCAAGCTTGAGCATGTCCTTGGCAAGGGCCATACCTTCTTTCAAATCTTTAGGAAATTTGATGCCCCCTGCTTTTCCGCGCCCACCTGTCAAGACCTGGCATTTTAACGTGAGTGGATAACCAAAATGGATTTTGGCCAGCTCTTCCGGCTTGGTGATGCGCTGGGCTGGCGGAACCGGGATGCCGCCTTCGGCAAAGATTCGCTTGGCTTCGTATTCGTAGAGATTCAAGGTGCTAGTCCTCTTATAGTGGATTATAAATGTAAGCCAAGTCAGCCAAAAAGCCCTGGAACTTTATGATTCTTAAGTGTTCGGCGGCCCGCACGAAAAGATTTTGTGCGGTCAGTATACTGA
>CASBPX010000171.1 GCA_949127735.1 Candidatus Obscuribacterales bacterium
CAAAACCAAGCGCCCGACGCTTTATAAAGTTTTGCTGCACAATGACGACTTCACCACCATGGAATTTGTGGTTTTTATTTTGGAAAGCGTTTTTCACAAGAATACAGTTGATGCCCACACAATTATGATGGCTGTGCATAAGGCTGGCATCGGTGTGGCGGGCGTTTTTTCTTTTGAAATTGCCGAAGCCAAGGTAAACAAAGTGACTGAACTGGCTCAAGCCAACGAGTTTCCGCTACGCTGTTCAATGGAAGAAGAATAAAGGCCAGACTAAATAGATGATTACGCGCGAATTGCAAAACACACTAAATGAAGCTTACAGCGAGGCCATGCGCCGTCGGCACGAATTTTTGACGCTCGAGCATTTGCTTTATGCCATGCTCAAAGAAAATACTGGCCGCGAAGTCATTGAAAACTGCGGCGGTGATATCACCTTTATCAAAACCGAGCTGGAAGCTTATTTTAAAGAAAAAATGGAGCAGCTGCCTAAGGGCAAAGACATTTTGCCTGAGCAAACAGCCACTTTTGAACGGGCCATCGAGCGCGCGCAAATTCAGGCCCACTCTGCGGGCCAACCGAGCATAGACAGTGGCCATTTACTGGCTGCCATGTTCCATGAGAAAAGATCATTTGCAGTTTATTTGCTTGAGCAATCAGGCATCTCTCGTCTGGATATTCTTAACTGGATCTCTCATGGTATTGCCAAAGGCAACAAACATGAAGAAAACGATTTGCTGGAAGAAGTAGGTGCTGGTGCCGGTTCTGGACGCCCGCCTAAAACTAATCCGTTGGAAGATTTTTGTGTTGATCTTATAGCCCAGGCCCAAGACAACAAAATCGATCCGCTAATTGGTCGAGAAGCTGAAGTGCAGCGCACCATTCAGGTACTCTGTCGCCGGCGCAAGAATAATCCTATTTATGTAGGCGAGCCTGGTGTTGGTAAAACCGCTATTGCTGAGGGTTTAGCTCTTAAAATTCATCGCGGCGAAGTGCCCAAGCAAATTCAAGGTGCCGAAGTCTATGCTCTCGATATGGGTTCACTTGTGGCGGGCACAAAATTTCGCGGTGAGTTTGAAGAGCGCCTCAAAGGCGTGCTCAAAGCTTTAAAGGCAAAACCGGGCGTGATTTTATTTATTGATGAAATTCATACTATTGTGCGCGCAGGCTCTGTGGAAGGCGGTTCTATGGATGCCTCCAATTTGCTCAAGCCGGCCCTGGCCAGCGGCGAACTTCGATGTATCGGCTCTACCACTCATAGCGAGTATAAAGGGTCATTTGAAAAAGACAAAGCACTGGCAAGACGTTTTCAAAAAATTGATATCACTGAGCCCAGCGTCGCTGACACCATCAAAATTCTCAAAGGGCTGCAAAGTCATTATGAGGAATTTCATGGTATCAAATACAGTGACGATGCCATTATTGCCGCTGCAGAATTGTCTGCCAAGCATATAAACGATCGCTTTTTACCTGATAAAGCAATCGATGTTATTGACGAGACTGGTGCGACGCTGAAACTTATTGATGAAGAAATTCGCCCTGACCGCACGGTCAGCAGCGAAGATGTTGAGACAACTGTTGCCCGCATGGCCAAAATTCCGCCTAAAACCGTCACCGGTTCTGACAAAGATCGCTTGCGTAATTTAGAAAGCGAACTGAAGAAATTTATTTACGGTCAAGATCATGCTATCGAGCAACTGGTCAATGCTATTAAAGTTTCGCGCTCGGGCCTTGGCTCTCCTACTAAACCGATTGGATCTTTCCTCTTTTCCGGACCAACTGGTGTAGGCAAAACCGAACTATCAAAACAACTGGCGAAAGTACTGGGTGTAAATTTCTTACGCTTTGATATGAGCGAGTATATGGAAAAGCACACTGTCTCTCGCTTGATTGGTGCGCCTCCAGGTTATGTTGGTTTTGATCAGGGTGGTATTCTCACCGATGCTATCAATAAGACACCGCACGCTGTGGTGGTGCTCGATGAAATTGAAAAAGCCCATCCTGATCTTTTCAATATTTTGTTGCAAGTAATGGATCATGCCACCCTTACGGATAACACCGGTAAAAAAGCCGACTTTAGAAATGTCATTTTGATTATGACCACCAACGCCGGCGCGCGCGACATGATGGCAGATAATATCGGCTTTAAGCGAACTACCACGAAAGACGATGGTCCGCGCGAGATCAGTGGAGAAGAAAGAGAAAAATCAATCGCTCGCGGCGAGAGCAACAATTCTGGCTTCGGTATGGGCATGGGGCGCGGTGCCATTGAGCGCACTTTCTCCCCAGAATTTCGCAATCGTCTTGATGCCTGGATAGCCTTCAACCCTCTGACATACAAAGATATTTTGCGCGTGGTGGACAAATTCATCAACGAAGTAAAAGAGCAGTTAATCGAGAAACGAGTGACTATGCAGCTAACCGAATCTGCACGTGTCTGGTTTGCCGATAAAGGTTTCGATAAACAGTATGGTGCGCGGCCCATGGCTCGCTTGATCAAACAGAAAATTCGCGAGCGCCTGGCCGACGAGCTTATATTCGGTGTGCTCGAGCACGGCGGTAAAGTACAAGTTGATGTGGCAGACGGTGAGTTCATGATTGACTGCCAGCCTAAAGGTCCTGAAGACGAAGATATAGACGCCGATGATTTTGAAGAAGCTGGTGAAATCAAAATGGGTGATAGCGAAAACGAGCCCTTAGAGAAACCGGTGTTAAAGCCTGACGAAAAACCAACCAAACCAGAGTCTAAGCCCGAATCTAAACCAGATGCTAAACCAGAGCAGGGGCCGGATGAACAACCGGCTAAGAGCCCCAGGAAGGGAAGCTAAGGCGTGGATTTTCACGATATTCTCAAGCATGTAGACGCAATTTTCCAGATGCAATTTTTGCCTCTGGGCAAAAGCAAAATTTCGATCTATATGATTTTTTATATTGGTGTTTTGTTCACTATTCTACTGATGGTGACCAAGGGCTTTAAAACCTGGATAGAACACACCTTGCAAGCGCACACTTCCACTGACGCAAACTTGCGTCAGGGAATTTCTAGCATTGCTCGCTATGTTGGTATATTTTTTGGCTCGTTAATTATTCTGCAAACAGCGGGCATCGACTTAAGCTCGTTTACCGTGTTGGCCGGTGCGCTTGGCTTAGGTGTCAGCTTCGGCCTCCAGACTGTGACCACTAATCTGGTCAGCGGCTTGATCATCCTTTTTGAAAGACCAATTAAAATTGGTGATCGCATTGAAGTCGATGGTATCACCGGTGATGTAATTCGCATTTCTTTGCGGGCTACAACAATAGTGACTAACGACAACATCGCCATTATTGTGCCCAATTCAGACTTTATTAAAGGGAAGGTAACTAACTGGAGTTACGCCAGCGATCGCATCAGGTTTAGTTTTCCAATACCGATTGCCCTTGACGCTGATCCTGAACGCGCTGCGGCAGTGATTCTTTCGGCAGCCAATGGGCACCCTGGTGTTTTGCATGAGCCGGCGGCAGATGTGATTTTTGTCGAATTTGGTCAAACAGCTCTAAACTTTTCTTTGCGAGTTTATACGGAAGAATTTTTGACAAGGCGTGATCAACTTAGATCAGAGCTCAATCTTTCTGTGCACAAGGCCTTAACCGAACAAGGCATAGGCATGGCCTATGCTCCAGTAGTGCGTGCCGAAGTAGCGATGACGACATCTAAATGAGCAAGCAAAAAAGACTTTTAACGTTAGCGGTTTCATTGCTTGTGCTCACAACCGCACCAGCTTTTGCCGGCCCCGAGTTGCAATATCAGAACCCCAGGGCTCTCTATGATGCCGGCAAATATAATCAAGCTCTGCAAGGCTTTGAAGCCGTTGCCAGGGCTAAGCCAACAGATGCCACAGCGCATTATTATATTGGCCTCTGCTGTCAAAATCTTCTGCAAAAGAGCCGTGCTGCGAAAGAGTATCAGTATGTCGCTGCCACCAGTAGTAATGCTCAGCTCAGGCAAATGGCGCAAACGGCCCTGGCTCGACTGGCGTCAAGTTCCCAAACTGTGACCACGGGGTTCTCGGCTCGTGATCGCGCTGCAGCGGCCAGTCGCTGGGCAGCCGTGGCTTCGCTCTCCGCTGGGCCTAATGGTGGCACGAGTGCTGCGCGTGGTAGTCGCGTGAAAAAAGTAATTGAGTTTTATACAAACTGGTGCCATGTCTGCAGTGATTTTGCGCCGACGTTCGAGCAGACTAAAAATAAATACGGCGGCCGTGTAGAATTTTTGCAGCTTGATGCTGAAGACGGTGCTAATGCCGAAATGACTGCAAGATACGCCGTCAAGCGTTATCCGACTATGATCTATTTAGACACCAATGGCGTAGTGCTGCGGCGCAGTGAAGGAGCACCGATGGGTGCTAGTTTTGCTAATACGATTGAGAGCTTATAGAGTTTGATCTGTGGAGGTTGTTTATTGATGGCTAAGGTTTCAAGTCATCAAACAAAACCAATGGTTTTAGCCAGTCATTGTGGTTGTACTTTTCACTTTCGATGGTCGGAGTCTTCTCTGAAGGGGCTGAACCGACTGTTTTGCCACGCACCATTTCTTCCAATTCTTCTTTGAGTCCGGCTGGCTTGAAGATTGATATCCACGGTAGAGTGTCTTTGTCTCTGCCTGGGATTGGTCGGTCCTGGTCGTCAGTCAAAATCAGTGGCTTTAACCAGCCCCATTGGATGTACTCTTCATGTTTGTTGGGCTCTGTTAAGGCTGACGGGGATGAATCAATTGCCTTGTCGCGCATTATTTTTTCCAATTGTTCTTGCAGGCGAGGCATTGCGTGGCCAATTAGAGAACAATAGATTTGGTGCATTTCCACTCGTTCGGCAATTTCTTTCTTGTTGGCTCCTTCAAAACTTTGCCAGCTTGAAACTGCAAGTTTGCAGCTTTGCTCTTGAGCGCTGGTTATTGCATTGGCAGAATGTACTTCAGATTCTGTCAGTTGTTGTTTTTCTACCATGAAAGTTGCTCCAGTAAAATATTGGCGGGTGGCAATTTGTCGGTGTTGATTGCGACTGGGTTGTCTGATGGAATTGGGTTTGCTGTCCACTTAGGGCGGTCTTTAATTTGGGGCAAGTCTGTTTTGTTGTTACAGTGGCTGCCAGTTGAATCTGGTTTGTCAGGGGCTAAAGGTTTCTGCATGACAGTGGAGTCGGAAGGTCTCTGCATGACAGTGGAGTCGGAAGGTCTCTGGCTGACGGTGGAGTCGGAAGGTCTCTGGTTGACAGTGGAGTCGGAAGGTTTGCCTACAGTCCGTTGTTGGAATGGGTCATCGAAAGTGAGTACACCGGATGCAGGATCTTGTTTAATTTGAATTTTGTCAGTGTGTTTTGTATTAAGGTATTGCGCCATGTCTTTCCAGGCATCAGCTGAGATTTCGCTGAGTTTATTGTTAGTAATTTCCAACGCAGGTGTAGTCTTCTCGAAAATTTCGGTTGTGGTCTGTGCGCCTTGCATAATCTGCACCTCTGTGAATTTTTGTCGTATGTAGGTGACGGTTACTGTGGTCTGCCTACGAGAACAAATCTAGCGCAGAGTTGTCACAGAGCTGTGATTGATTTGTCACCGGAATATAACCGAAGGTTTTTAGCGCCAGATCGAGCTCTGTGCCTATGGTAGAGGCGTCGCCTGTTACCGGACGCTAGGGAAAGCACGTTGGTAGCTCCGGGTCCCGACCCTGGGCTATTTGATTTCAAAACCTTCCAACATCATTGCAGTCAAGCGGCCAGTGGAATATTTGACTGTGAGATCGAGACCGACTCCCTTCTTTTCAAAATCACTGGCGCTCTCGACAAACTTCCGAAATTTCGACTCGTCAACAGTCAGTGAGGTCGATTCTCTGGAACAATCATAGAGCCCCTGCGCCGCCAGGGCGTGATGGCTCTCGTCGAGATTCTGTGCCACGTCTTTCGCTTTTGATTCGGTACAGAATTCGCTCATAATTGCTCCTTGCTACGACGCCTCATTATTGAAAACTTCTTGCGCTTGCCGGGGTTGATGTAATGCAGATTGACGCTTTCAGCACGACCGGCAAATTTACTTGACGGCGCTCAGAAATCCAAAAATCTCTAGATCTGGGAGGTTGTATTTCTCGTCAACAAATTCAAGTACGTATCTAAGTTGCTCTTTTGGAAGATCACTTAAACGTTGCTTTAGCTCAAGACCAAATTGTTCTTTATTATTGCGTCGCCGTAAATCAGCTGACTCATTTGCCTTTGGTGCAGGGTCAGCGGTTCTTTTATTCAGGCAGTCGGAAGGTCTTTGCATGACTGTGGAGTCGGAAGGTCTGCCTACAGTCCGTTGTTGGAATGGGTCATCGAAATTGAACACACCGGATGCAGGATCTTGCTTAATTTGAATTTTGTCAGCGTGTTTTGTATTAAGGTATTGCGGAACATTTTTCCAGGCATCAGCTGAGATTTCGCTGAGTTTATCGTGAGTAATTTTCAACGCTGGTGTAGTCTTGTCAAAAATTTCGGCTGTGGTCCGTGCGCCTTGCATAATCAGTACCTCTGTGAATTTTTGTCGTTTGTAGATGACGAACACTGCGGTCTGCCTACGAGAACAAATCTAGCGCAGAGTTGTCACAGACCTGTGATTGATTTATCACCGAAACATAACCGAAGGTTTTTAGTGCTGCCTTCGGACAGGCAAATTTTTCGCGGCCAAATGCACAGACTTGCTGGCCTCGTGAGATCGCAAACGGGCTACACTCTGGCGCGGTTGCTCTATGACAAACTAGCCAAATTTAACGGCTTCTCGCGGTGCGATTTTCAACACATGCCTGACGCTAGAAACTCATAGTTTCTTAAATCGGGGCCCTGTTGGAGAATAGAGAATACCAGGTGCCGGTGGGTCAGTGCCAATCACAACTGTTTCGTTTCTCCAGGTATTGCCAAATATTTTGCCTGGTTCAGTTAGCATGATGCCATAGATCACTTGCATGGTGCCAGTTACATCTGACTGGTGGTTAAAACCACGAATCTCTAGATCTGGAAGGTTGGGGTTCTTTACTCGATCTTTTTCATTGATTTCGTCAACAAGTTTAAGTACGCTTATGAGTTCCTCTTTTGGAAGATCTTTTAAAAGTTGCTTTAGCTCAACACCAAATTGTTCTTTATTATTACTTCTTAGAAAAGCGGCTAACTCATTTGCCTTTGTTGCAGGGTCAGCGCTTCTTTTATCCATGCAGTCGGAAGGTTTGCCTACCGTCCGTTGTTGGAACGGGTCGTCAAAAGTGAGCACACCGGATGCAGGATCATGCTTAATTTGAATTTCGTCAGTGTGTTTCGTATTAAGGTAGTGCGGAGCATTTTTCCAGGCATCAGCTGAGATTTTGCTGAGTTCATTGTTAGTAATTTCCAACGCTGGTGTAGTCTTGTCAAAAATTTCGGCTGTGGTCCGTGCGCCTTGCATAATCTGTACCTCTGTGAATTTTTGTCTTTTGTAGATGACGAACACTGCGGTCTGCCTACGAGAACAAATCTAGCGCAGAGTTGTCACAGACCTGTGATTGATTTATCACCGAAACATAACCGAATGTTTTTAGTGCTCGGAACATGTCAATGATTTGAGAAAAATTTTTTTAGAGTTTAAGCTCTTTTGTAATTTCGAAATGCCGAAATTGAATGTGGAAGACTTGCCATAAATCAGTTTTACGCGCTCCAGTGACTGTTGCCTGCTCTCGCAGCGCCAGCGTAGAACCTGAGGAGCATAGACTCCTTCGCGTCGCAAAATAGCCGCCTTCACGGCGTCACGAACAGAAGGTCATCTTTGTTTGAAACCAATCGATTTTCCAGATGTGTGTCAGCAATAACGAGTATCAATGCTACTAGTGGCAAAGGCCTATGGTTATGCGTCGCCATCGGTAATAGCTTTGCGGTGCAAGATTTTTTGCATTTACCTTCTCGACCACTTTAGACTCTCTATTACGGATTCATCCGTGTCTTTAGACAATACGTCTCGCACTGCTGCGGTTATATGATAATTTGAAGCAAGTGTCCGCCGAACAACGGGATCCTCGCCTTGAGCCAATTTTAGTTGTGTTGCCTCGGTGGTTTTTCCAGAGTCCGCCACAAACCCCTTAACAAATTGGTCCGGATCGGTGGCCAAGGTGTCCAAAACCGTTGGGCTTATGCCCCTGTTTTGGGCAATCGACCGTCGGACCACCACATCTGAATCTTTGGCCAAGATGGATTGGATTGCTTCGCTGACTGTGGCCCTTGCCACTTCGCGCCGAACGCTAGGATCGTTGTCGCGTGCCAAGATGGCAAAGGCCTTTTCATTGGTATAACGGCCCCTTGCTAGGACGCGTTTTACAGTGCCATCCGGGTCTCGAGCTAACCTTTCTTGAGCCTCTGCGCTGAGCGCAGGGCTGCCTGCCACTCTCACTCGCACGGCTGAATCCTTATCGTCAGCCAGTGTGTTTATAGTTGTAGCGCTGATGCGCAGGTTCGATGCCAAGGATTCTCTTACACCCACGTGCGGGTCATTAGCAAGCATCTTCTGCGTAGATTCGTCTATGATGGCATATCCAGCCAGAGTTGCCCGGACCGACGGACTGGTATCTTTTGCCAGTGCCGCTTTAGTAGCGAGATCTGTATTGCGGTTTCTAGCGACGCGCTCTCGCACGGTCGGATCTTGGTCATTGGCCAGGTTCCGCAACTGCATGGGGCTTGCTTTAGAGTCATCGGCGGCCAATCGTCTGGCCTGTATATCGTCCACCGGATTGTCAATCTTATCCAGAGCCTCCACAGTGGAGTCGGCAGGTCTGCCTACCGACCGTTGTTGGAATGGGTCGTCAAAAGTGAGCACACCGGATGCAGGATCTTGCTTAATTTGAATTTCGTCAGTGTGTTTCTTACTAAGGTATTGCGGAACATTTTTCCAGGCATCAGCTGAGATTTCGCTGAGTTTATTGTTAGTAATTTCCAACGCTGGTGTGGTGCTGTCAAAAATTTCGCTTGTTGTCTTTGCGCCTTGCATAATCTGCACCTCTGTGTATTTTTTGTCTTCTGTAGAAGACGGTTACTGCGGCATTTTTTTAGCCCCAGATCGATTCGTGTGCCACATGTTTTTGATTGCTTGCCACCGAAAGCGGTGATTTTTCCCTCTGGTGTCTTTATTTAAGTGAACAGGCGCTTATCGCTTTGCGGGGATGTCCCGGCAGGTCATTCGAATACGCCAATGGCCAGAGATTTGATCAAGTTTGGCACTATGGCTCTCCAGCCAAACTCGATACTAGATGCAGTGGCGCAACTCTCTCTGAAAAACTCTTGATCAACTATTCTAAAGTTCGCTTGATCGGAACGCCTTTTTCCAAGAACTCGACAATTCTGTCGTTAGTTGAAAACTCAGCACGAGAAACTGTTGCTCCATTGGCATTCGTTAAAGCAGTATTAGTGCCGTCGCCAAGATCGCGTCCAGGCCAGGTATGCCCGCCTTTTTTGAGGAGGAAGGCTCTGACTTTCTCGCTATCTCCAGTCGTCGTTACATAATCTTTCTGAATGTAGACGGGAGTTTCGGTTATTTTTGGTGTCAGTGAAAGCCCGTTGGCCTCTGCATAGCGAATTGGTTGTAATCCGGGTTCAGAATCGAGAATGTGTCTTTGACCAATTTTAGGCAGCCATTTTGTCAGTTGTGGCCCGGGGCCGCCATCGACGGGTATCGTCGGATCGAGCTTGGAGTTTACGAAAAAGCCCTTGATGCCTGGCTTTGGCACTGGTGCATCCTTCATTATGGTGCCGGCAACGTTGGCGACTCCATTCAAAGAACCTTCAGGCATCTCAGCTGCAATAGCATTAGCCAGAGGCCCTCCATCGGAGAAAGCAACGATGTTGTTCGCTTTAACATTCATTGATTTTTGTACCTGGCCATAAACGGTAGTGAAAAACTTCACGTCATCCACTCCCGCGGTCTTGTTTAAGAGCCCGTGTTCGAAACTCCATGACGTAACATTTGGAATTGATTTTCCTGCAATTGACTCAGGTAGACGATGTCCGAAAACTTTTAACGAACTTTGTTCTGCTTGCTCAAGATTAATGGCGACGATATTGCGGGCATCGGCGGTACGAGCCCAGCCATTGATTCCCAGCATATTGCCTGCTGGATTATTGATTTGAACACCATCCAACAGGTAATAAACAGAGGTCGGCTTATCAGGACTGAAACCGGGTGGCAGATGAACAGTCACTCGTCTTGCCAGATCGTCCACTGTTAGTTTGTACTTCAATTCTATGGCGGTCTCGGTCTGGTTGAACGGCAAACGTGACGAACCAAGCTCGGTCAGAACCTTGTCAGCTACTTTATGCGAGATCGCGGCCGGTGCAGAATCTGTAATCGCAAGTTTTGGCAACAATCCTTCAGCGCGGCTAGCGTAAGCTTTCAGTGCAGACCTGCCCATTAGAGTAAGCGCAGTTAGTCCTACAACGGCTTCGCCACCACACTCAAATTTCTCTACAAGAGTAGAATTGCCGTGCAAGACGTGATTCCAAGTTTCTTCAACGTGGTGCGTGATTTCGTTGAACATCTGATCTGGTCCTCTCTAATAGCCTATGTAGACGTCTTTTACTGCGGTCTGCCTACAAGAACAAATCTAGCGCAGAGTTATCACCGACCTGTGATTGACTTGTCACCGAAATATAACCGAAATTTTTTTGCGCCAGATCGAGTTCTGCCCCAGGTATTTTTGATTTCCTACTGCTAACTGCGGTCATAGTACAAGCAGACCAATCATGCCTATGCGCTTTTCGCAGGTAAGCTAGTGGCATAGGAGGTTGACGTAACAACAAGCCGGCTAGCAATTTGATACCATTCCAGGCGCCGATTAAATCGATAGCGAAACTCATCTAGGCAGTTTTGAATGTGTCGCCTGCAATAGTGATGGTATGTGCCTTTGTAGAATCGTTTGACATGGGAAATGACCAAACTGAGGCAAGGTAAAATAGCATCAAGGTCTTCCTTCGGAATTCGGCAAACTGTGATGGTGTGGCCGAAAGCCGTGACAACAGCGTGGAATTGTTTACCATCACTAATGAATTTTTGTTTGCTTTTCTCTGACTCAACATGAGTTGCAACGATTGGTCTGAGCACTTCTCTGGTGTCTGACTCCATCACCCTTAAAACCAAATTACCGGCATGAGAGCCCTCGTTCTCAACCATCACAGCCACCTTCTTCACTGGATAGCGCTTTGAATATTCGGGCAAAGTCATATCTTCAAAACTCATATTTTTCACCATTTTTGGGTGGGGACACTCTATCATGTAGTATGTCCAAGACCGAGAAATAATCACGGTCTTGTTTTAAGCGTATAGGCGTGAGACCAATAGACAGGCTGGAACGTGCGCCGAATGTGATGGACCCGCAATAAAATAGCGGAAAGGCAAATCAAAGTGCGCCGGGCAGAACATTTGAAATTGCATCGCTCACAGTTGATGTAATGCAGATTGACGCCTTCAGTACGACCACCAAATTTACTTGACGGCGCTCTGAAAACCAAAAATTGCTAAATCGGGAAGTGTGTATTTCTCGTCACCAAGTTCAAGTACGTTTTCAAATTCTAACAATTTTGGAAAACCACCTAAACATCGCAGTGTGTCAACAACCAATTGTTCTATATCATTGCGTCTCAGTAAATCGGCTAGCTCATTTGCCTTTGGTGCAGGTGCAGCGGTTCTTTTATCCATGCAGTCTGAAGGTTTGCCTACCGTCCGCTGTTGGAATGGGTCGTCAAAAGTGAGCACAGCGTAGACAGGATCTTGCTTAATTTGAATTTTGTCAGTGTGTTTCGTATTTAGGTATTGCGGAACATCTTTCCAGGCGTCAGCTGAGATTTCGCTGAGTTTATCGTGAGTAATTTTCAACGCTGGTGTAGTCTTGTCAAAAATTTCGCATGTGGTCCGTGCGCCTTTGATTGCTCGCCGCAACTCTCATCGCCGCTTTATACTATAAAATGCCGTCAAAGCACCGGTGGTGGTGGAGCAATGAATCACTTATAGCGATTCATTGCTCCACCGTTTTAAGTTCGATTTACTCAGTCAATCGCACAGTCAAGTCGCCTGGGTGACCAGACGAACAGGAACCTAGACTAGACCTAGGCTAGACATAACAATAAGGCCCGTCCTCAACACGTGGCCTCTGCTCAGCCTGTTTCAAATCACAGTCTCTATGGCATTGACAGCAGCACCCTGCATTTTTAGAAGAAGTCGTATCGGCATTGGGCATGAGCATCTCCAGCAGAACCATAAGAAAAACGTGAGGCCGTGCTCCGCGATTAGAGGTTACTTGATTGACTGTGCACATTTTTATCTCCTTAAAAAAGTTGATGAAATGCCCTTGATCCCTTAGATAGAATTCTGCACCACACCTGTACCACCGCCAATGGTGCCTGAGCAATCTAATCGAAAGTCAATGTCGCGTGCTGTTTGGCGGTTAGGCTCGCGTCACACCTAAGCTGTTTTTCACTTCGAGCAATCTGAAGGAGCTAGGAAGCTCAGGAAAGTTGGTGATGTTTGGGAGGTGACCAAGTTTAAGAAAAGTGAGTGAGCTGGGCAGCTGCGGTAGAAAGGTCAACTCGGGGCAGTTTTCGACTTCGAAAATGGTTAGTAAGCTGGGCAGCTGTGGCAGGCTGGTGATGGCTGGGCAGTTGTAGATTCCGAGAATGCTGAGTGAGGCGGGCAGCTGCGGCAGGCAAGTGATCCCCGGGCAGTTGGTCACTCCAAAATAGTTGAGTGAGCGGGAAAGCTCTGGCAGACCATGGATCCTGGGGAGGTTTCGGAACGAGAGCGAGCGCAAGTGCGGCGAATCAGCCAGCTTCGGTAGGGTACTCAACTCCGGGCAGTGGTCGACGCAGAGAGAGGTCAGAGTGTGGGGCAGCTTCGGCAGGCTGGTAATTCCAAGGCAGTTGCCTACGCTGAGGTCTTTTAGCGAGCTGGGCAGCTGCGGCAGACCTGTAATCTCGGGTGGGCAGTCGGTGAGCGCGAGATATCCCAGGTTAGGATTCTCGCTGAAATATGCTGAAATCTCTTCTTTCGTTTTAAAGTACATGGTTTTGTATCCTTTCAAATCAGAGTTCAATGCCTGGGCATTCCTTTACAGAGAGAAATTTGATCGAGCTGGGCAAGTCCGGCAAGTTTTTGATACTGGGGCAATTCTCCAGCATGAGCAATTCTAAAAACCTGGGGAGGCGAGGAATAGCAGTAATTCCAGGACAGGAGCGGATCTTGAGGCAGGTAAGAGAGTCGGGCAGTCTTTCAATGCCTGTTAGACCCTCACAATGCTTGATTTCAAGGTCGGTGAGAGAGTTTGGCAGTCGAGGAAGACGGGTGATGCCGGGACTGTATTCGATGCAGAGTCGCTTCAGCACTTCTGGCAAATCTGGTACGTCATTGATGCCGACGCAGCAAGTGATCTGAAGAGAAGCGAGAGCCACCGGTAAGGGAGGTATTTCCTCGATGCCTGGGCAGTCAGAGATTTCTATTTTAGTGACGTTGCCTGAAAACTGCACCAGACTGTTGATGGCTGGGCAGTCTCTGATTATCAGTTCGTTGAGTGCGTTGGGCAGCAGTGGCAGGCTGGCGATCGTTGGGCATTGAGTAATCCAGATCTGCTTGATTGACTCTGGTAACGGCGGCAGCGTTACTATGCTGGAATTAACGCTGAGCCAGAGCTTGATCAAACTATTTGGAAGTGGTGGCAGACTTTTAAGGTCGGAACACCGTTGTAGTAGAAGTAGCTCTAGTGCGGGGGGCAACTGCGGCAGGTTTCTAATGCCTAGACTGCGAAGGTTAAGATCGATGAGAGAAGCAGGCAGCTCTGGCAGTTTGGTCATAAACGGGCAGTCGTAAACACTCAGAGCGGTTAGCAAGCTGGGCATTAGTGGCAAGCTTGTAATTTCCGGGCAGTTGAAGACAAACAGTTCTCTCAAGCTATTTGGAAGTGGTGGCAGACTTGTGATGTTCGGGCAATGTGCAATCGTTAGGCTTGCCAGAGATTCTGGTAGGAGCGGTAAGCGAGTGATCGCCGGGCTGTGTTCGACCACGAGACTGTTTGCACAGGGGTTCATTCTCAGGTAGGCGGCAAGCGCTTTGTTCGACCGGAAATACATTGCATTATCCTTTCGACAAAATGTTTCTAGTGAGATTTCGACCAGTGATGTGAGCTTCGTGCCTCTACTGAATTACCGGCACATTTCCGGCCTGCTCGGCAGATAGCACGGTGACTGAAACGATTGCGCCAAGTGAAATCTGTTTCTTGCAGACAGGGCAAGTGATGAAACCAGAATGCCAATAGTCAATATCCAGCGTCACACCACACGACAGTTTTGCCTCAATTTTGAGGTCTGAGTCAACCCAGTCAATATAAGCGCGAGGTCCCATTTGAGCGGGTTCAGGCTCAGCCGGAACGACGCCACCAGTCATAGGTAATACCATCATGTCGTCGTTCAATTGCAACACTCTGTCGCAGGAGGGACACTGAACATGCTGCGGCGAACCGCAGCCATAGTCAGTGTTGTATGCAAACGTATCACCGCATGCGCACGTAACAGTGGCAGAGATGACTTCGGATTGTTCCCAAAGGACCTTGACTGCAAAGGTGCAAGTTAGGTGACTTTTGTTCGTGGTATTCATCTGAGTTCCTTTATTGCTTGAGGTTGAATCTGGTCACGATTGCTTCGTGGTAAATAGACTGCATTTCAGGCAAAAAGAGTCTGGATCTGTGTCTTACCGAGTCCGGATCGTCAGCTTCCAGAGCATCAACCACCGGCTGGCTATGCCGGGGCAGTTGTCGACCAGCAGATCAATCAACGTGCTTGGCAGCGCTGGTAGGCTGATGATCCCGGCGCATTCAGCGAACTCTTCATTTGCAGTAGAAAGGCACGAACATCTAGAGAGCCACTACAGACAGTGGTGTCGCTAAAGACCCGTAATCAGCTTGTTACCGAGAAGTGCCGCAAACTAGGCGTTGGCAAGTTGCGTTATCAATAGAATAACTGCGCTTGTTCTAACCAGAGTCTAACCAGTTCTCGTGAGCTGGCTAAATCGTTGCTGGAAATCAAGGACAATCATTCTTGCCGGGAGAAACTGAAACAAGTGATACAACTGAGACAAGTGTGCCGCATTTGGCCCGCTGTTTTGAGCATTGATGCGTCATCCGTTCTGGTGACAATCTTGCGTATGAGTTACATTCAAAAGTAAGCGTTGCTGTGCATTTCTATACAACCGAAGTTGTGTAGAAATTCTGTTTTGTGAAAGGGTGGAGTTGTTTGTGGCAGGTCTCGATGTCGGTTGAGATGGAATTGAATATCTCACTCTAAGCTAAGTGGCAGCGACGTGCGCAAGCCTTCGGATTGATAAATTTGCCTGCGCGGTGAATTTGAGCATTGCAGGGCTGTATTGCCTGTGACTGAGTTGTAACCTGTTTGTGGCATTCTAAAAGTTGGCCACTTCGGCGGTGTCACTAAGCTAATTGCGCTGGTTCTAACCAAAGTCTAACCAAGTGGCGTGAACCTGCGATAGGCAAGAATGTCGTTTAGACTTAGTAGACTGATTGTTCTAGCGGTCAGCTAAAGGAATGGTAAAAATGAAGGTGCTTCCTTTGCCGACTACACTTTCTGCCCAAATTTTCCCGCCGTGCAGCTCTACCATTTCTTTGCAGATTGCTAGCCCCAGACCTGAACCGCCTTTGAGTTTTGCTACGTGCGAACTGGCTTGTAAAAAACGCACGAAAATAGATTCAAGTTGTTCAGGCGCAATGCCAGGGCCCTGGTCTGAGACCAAAACATGGGCGAAGTTATTTTTGCTCAGAGTCTTGATTGATACAGTTCCGCCTCGGGGTGAAAATTTTATGGCGTTGGATACGAGGTTGTAAACGACTCTCTGCATGCGCTCTCGATCAGCGTTGACAACCAATGCTGTCGTTTCAAAGGCAATCTTTACACCCATCTCTTCGGCAAATCCTAGAATCAGTTCTTCGCACTCAGTCAGTAAGTCTTTTAGCTCAATTGGGGCTCGCTCAAGGTCCATCTGACCTGATTTGATTTTTTCCATGTCTAACAAATCGTTGATCAGACTAATCATTCGATCTGCATTCAATCTCGCTCTATTTACGTAGACAGCGGCTTTGTCTTCTATTTTGCCGAGGGCGCCGCCGTTGAGCAAATCTAAGACATTGGATATAGTCGACAGTGGTGTTCTCAAATCGTGGCTGATCATTGCTGTAACTTCTTCTTTGAGTCGTTGAGCTTCCTTGAAAGCACTGACATCGTGCAAAACGCAGAAATATAGGTCACTATCTTTTGACCAGTATGCGGACCAAAGCACCACTTGATAGGTTCCGTTGGCGTGCAGAAGTTCGAATTCTAAAGGGTTGAGGAACTCGTTTCGTTTGAGTTCTTGCATATAGTCAAGCACTCTGGCCACAGTCGCGCTCTTCACGCGATCGATCAGATAGAGACCTAATAGCTCCTCCTCTGGAATGCCTAAGATATCTTCGCTAGCTGGATTGGCCGCAACGAAACGCCCGTTGGCATCAAGTGAAAAAATGAGATCGCGTGCGTTTTCAACAATGGCGCGCTCTTTGCGTTGAGCGTTTCGCAATTCGCGTGCCATTTCGTGAAATGTATGATCGACCTGAGCGATTTCATCATTACCGCTTAATATTGCGGTGAGCGGCCTGTTGTTGGCCAGCCTAAGGGTATTGTCGCGCAATTTGCTCAGCCTTAGGGTCACGCCTTTGGTTAGCAACACGGCTAACGTTGCGGTCAAGATTGCGTTAGCAATTCCACCAATAAGCATAAGGTCGGTGGCTTGTTTGCGAAAATTAGATTGCATTTTAATTGACTGATCGGCGTAGCGTTTTTCTGCTAGCCCAAGAGCGGTCATTTCGTCGGGCACTACTGCCGGCAATAGCCGGCGAATCTCCTTCCAGAGACGTTTTCTGGATTGCTTTTCATCGGGGCCGCCGCGTTCCCGATTACTTTTTAATTGCTGTAAAGCAGCCAATGCATCAAATGCTGCCCGCTCAGACTTAACAACAGTGCCATTCTTTGTTGCATCATTGTCAGTTAGAGCTTTTAGTTTTTCATAGTCACTTGTGAGTTGATTGATCAGTGATTGATACTGTCCGTTTGCCAGCGAGACGTCTTTGATAGATTGCTCTGCACCATAAGTAGAGATTACCTCCATAGCGTGATTGCCCATACGATTGACCGCATCGGCCAGTTCTCTGGCTCTTTCGGTACGGATCAGCTGTTGCTCTGCCTGCTCCTGTAGTTGCCATAGTGCGGTCAGTAAACCTAGCTGAAAGAGCAGTGGCATGGTAACGATAAGTACTACTTTGAATGACAGTGAAGTCGTTTTCATGCCGGTATAAGTTTAAGCCTATCTATGCGACACTGTTAGAGATTTGGGTTTGCTTCCGGGAGCTTTTTGCGAGTTGTGCCTAAAATTCTGTTAGTAGAAGATGACCTGGATTTGTCAGCAACTATTGTACTGGCATTGAAAGCGGAGATGCATGTCATAGATGCAGTCTATCGTGGAGATGACGCGCTGCATATGCTGGCAATCAATCAGTATGACGTGATTGTGCTTGATCTGGAATTGCCTGAGGTGAATGGCCTTGAAATTCTAAGACGTTATCGATCTAAAGGCGGGGTCACTCCTATCATTGTTCTAACTGGAAAAAACCACATAAATGAAAAAGAGGCAGGTTTGGATGCTGGTGCTGATGACTATCAGACCAAGCCCTTTTCGGTCAGGGAGCTCTCAGCCCGGATCAGGGCATTGCTCCGACGGCCTGCTGCCGTAGTTAGCAACGTGCTAACTATTGATGACATTACAATTGATCGTGTTGGTAGTTCGGTGACTAAGGCAGGCATTGAGATTAGGCTCAAACCTTGTGATTTCGCTCTTCTTGAGTTTTTTATGCGGCATCCTGGAGAAGTTTTTTCAACACAAACACTCTTAGATAGAGTCTGGCAATCAGATTCAGATGGAACGCCTGAAGGACTCAGAACTGCAATTAGTCGAATTAGAAAGGCTTTAGATCCAGATGACGCTGAGTTATCGATGATTGAAAATCTGCCCAAATTTGGTTATCGATTACGGTCTAAGGGGAAGCGTTAGCCAATGCACCATCCACCTATTTTCGAGCTATCTGACCCATCCGGCCTTCCTGATAGTCGCTGACGGCTTCTCTAATTTCAGCAGCATGGTTCATGACGAATGGTCCATATCGAGCAATCGGTTCTTTTAGTGGTTGAGCGGCTAGAAGTAAAAGACTGAGCGGATTGTCACCTGTTGCAGTAAAGCTAACCGTGTCATTCTCATTCTCGTTGGCGAAAACTACAAGTTGATCCATGCCGGCGGTTTCACCGGCGAAGCTTCCCTGCCCATCAATGACGTAGGCAAGGGCTGTCTGATCAGCTGGAATAGCTTGTTCAAAGCTGGCACCAGGTTGGAGAATCACATGCAAATAAAGGATGGGAATGCGAGTGGCAATTACAGCCTCTTTGCCCATGGCACTGCCGGCAATGACTTTCACCCAGACAGTTTTGTCTTCACTTTCATATATGGGGATACTGGCCGCCAGCGTATCTTGATAGCGCGGTGCGATCATTTTGTCGCTTTGAGGCAGATTGATCCAGAGCTGAAAGCCGTTTAGACGGCCACCGGTTTTGCGGAAATTTTCCTCAGGCATTTCGGAGTGCACCAGGCCAGAGCCTGCGGTCATCCATTGCACATCTCCGGCGGCAATCACACCTTTATTACCGGCTGAGTCTTCGTGCTGCAACGCGCCTTCAAGCATATAAGAAACGGTCTCAAAGCCCCGATGCGGGTGATCGGGAAAGCCTGAAGCTTGACCGGGCGCATAATCGATTGGACCCATATGGTCTAACAATAAGAAGGGATCGATATTGTCTAAATTGTGAGTGGGGAATGGTCTGTGTACGGTCACCCCGGCGCCTTCCCTGGCGGTGATTGCTGTGACGATTGATTTAACTGATCTCATGATGGCCCCCTTGATATTTTCAAAGAAATTGGAAAAATAATTTCGCAAATTACTTTGATATCAAACTATTGTAATCGAAACTGTGAATACTTTGATGTCAAAGTAAATTATGTTACAATCTTTGCCATGAGCAAGTTGAAAACAGCAGTGATAACCGCAGCGAGAGCGCCTCAATTGTCCGCAGATAGTGAAGCTGCACTGCATTTATTTCGCGTTTTATTTAAGGCCAATCGAGTTCTTGAGCAGCATTCGCTGCGTAGCACAGAGACCCTCAGCATTTGCCCTAGCGATTTCTATATACTAGAGGCTTTGCTGCACAAGGGACCCATGCCCATGGGTGTCATTGCCGGTAAGGTATTATTGACGCTCGGATCGTTGTCAGTGGCGGTTGATCGTTTAGAAGATAAAGGTCTGGTAGTGCGTCACGCCGACGTGCACGATAAGCGCACCAAGCTCATTCATTTGACAAAATCTGGCGAGAAATTGGTTTCGGCACACTTTAAAGGTCATGCCGAGGCGCTCACAGCGGCCATGTCAGGTCTCAATACTCAGGAATTGAAAAAGGCCGCTCAGTTGATTAAAAAGTTGGGTTTGGCCGCAGCGGATCAGTTGCGAACTTAACATCAATAGACGAAATGGCTTGAAATTAAGTTGAGACCGTTCACTTTATTAAGTGACACGGTGCATCGCTTTGGCTCTGGTTGGCGCTCTAAATTGAGATCAGTCAACAGGAGGCGAACTATGCACGTGCACGACGAATCAATGCAGTTGGAAAATAAAATTGGGCTTTTCTGGTTAAACAGAATAGGCATCGGAGCACTGGTGCTCGGCTTTGCTTTCTTGATGATGTATTCCATTCAGCAGATGGGTCCCATACTTAAAATTGCCATTGGTTTGATTGTTTCTGCCGCCCTGGTCCTGGGTGGTGAACTAATGGGGCGGCAAGATAATCGTCGCTGGTTTGGTCACGGCCTGGCGGCAGGGGGCTGGTCACTGGCTTATTTTGTCACTTACGCCGCTTATTACATTGAGCAGTCGCAGGTAATTTATTCTCTACAGCTTGAAACTTTTTTGTTGCTTGGTGTGGCAGTGGGCTCTCTCGGGTGGGCCGTGCGCGCACGTTCTGAGCCGCTCGCCATACTTTCTATGGCGCTGGCTGGAGTGTCTATTTTGTTCAGCGAGCCCAGTCTCATGGCTGACAGCTCTTTCCTCATACTGGCCGCCCTGGCCTCGTTTCTTGGTTACCGCCAGGGCTGGAAAATGCTTTTTGCGTTTGCTGTGGGTGTTTGTTATTTCGGGCATTATTA
>CASBPX010000172.1 GCA_949127735.1 Candidatus Obscuribacterales bacterium
CAAAATAATGGCTCGCTTAGCCGCCGGCCTGTGCTTCGCAGGGTCAGTCAATTCTTTAATAGCCGAATCAAGAGATGTGGCAATTGATGTTTTGCCAGTAGGCCGCAGAGGGAGCCTGGTGGGCGTGCCGTCAATACCTTCAGTCACAGCGGTATAGTTCGACACTGTTTTATCAAGTGCAATCAGCGGTACTGGAAAATTGGCAGTGCCAGCATGGGGCCAGGCCGAGTCACAATTATTGTTGGTGACACTCCATGACGAAGCGGGGCTGGTACCTGACACATCTGAAAAACCGCTGAGACCAAAGTGGGCATTGCTGGCGATGTTCATTGTGTAATAAAAATTGTCTGCAGCAAGCCTGGCTGCGGCAATGGGGTCGACTGTCTTTTCCACCTGGCTCCAGTAAGCTTTGTAATAACCAGCGAGCCTTGGCGGCAACTTAGGATTAATAGTGGTGCCTCCCTGACTTTGCAGGCAGATGGCATTATTTTCCATATTGCCGCGCGAAGCCTCCACACAAGTCTCGGGCAGGCTGAAATCATAAGCACCTACGCTGGGCACTAAGACTACAAGATCAGTAAAGCCGGTAGCATTGGCATTGGGATTAACGCCATTCCCTTTAAGATCGATTGGGTTATTTGGATCAAAATTGCCTGGTGGCCATCCCTGCTCAGCGACAATGGCACCCGGTGGGTACTTAGTAGCAGCAGGCAAGGTAGGAATGCTACCAGCAGCATAAGTGCTCTGATTACCACGCAACCCCCGTGCAGCATTAACTGCAGGGTAGGGACCTTCTGAAAAAGTAAACGGACTGCTGTTGGACGGTGCCGGATAAGAACCGTAAGACAAATTTTGAGGCGGAATAGCATTGAGGCCGGTGCCGGTCATGGGGGCACCAAAAGTGTCATAGATTGTTTTGCCGGAGCTCACAATTTTGTAATCAACGGTGTTTATGGCCGGATTCCAGAAACGATTAACAAGCACAATAGGAGTTTGATCGTCCATTGAGCCGGAGACGTCAAAACACAAGAAAAGGTCAAGCTGAGGCAGGCCGCCATCAGAAACTGCTGAAGCAGTTATCAGTGTGCCGATATCTAAAAAGCGAGAGGAAAAAACCGGCTTGTCAGTATAAATTGCCTGCACCCGCATGGTGACAGCATTCTTACTGCCGGTGGCCACTTGCACACCGTTTTGATCCACTAGTTTAATATTTAAGTGAGCAACGTTTAGTGGAGGCGTTCCTAGATTAGCACCGGTATTTTTATTTGCCACCACATTTGATGCATTGAAAGGGTTAGCCAATACACTATTTTGCTGGAAAGTCTGCACCGCTACGTCCATCGCCAGGTCATGCAATTGTGAGTAAGTATAGCCAGGTGGCGAGCTAGCAAGTGCGGCAGTGCCAGCCAGTGTGGAAGCATCAGTGACGGATTGAAGCTGCGAACTCATCAATGTATAACGCGCAATTTCAAAACCAACCAAAGCCAGTGGCAAAATGACAAAGAAAGCGAGCACCATCACCAGTGCCACTGTAGTCATACCCGCAGCTGAGCGCCGCTTTCTTTTAAACTTGCCAGGCATAGGTTTCTATTTCCTTATTCTGTCAGACCATTAGGATTTTCAACATAAGACTCTACGTTCAAACGCAAGCTATAAGGGTCGGTAAGACCAGGAATAGCCATCCCCATCCACTTAGTATCGAAACGAACCAGCGGATCAATATCGGCATCAACTCGCATAAGGAGAAAGTAGATATTTTTGGAAGTATCTACAGTACCTGCAGCCAATTTGCCGGGAAAAGTAACAGGGCTCCCACCGCTCAATGGTTTTACCAATACGAATAGCGTCGGAGTTACTGCAGATAATCCAGAAAACGAAGCAAGATTAGCTGTTAGAGTAGCATTAGCACGTACCTGAGCATCGGTAAATGTGGGAGCTTTAGATGCTTTGCGCACAGCTGAATCGCTGCCGAAATATAAAATAGTAGCGCGATAACCCATACTGGTCATGATGATCAGCGGAAAAAGCAGACCAACCAAAATTATCCACAGCACCGCCGGTAGTTCCGCTACGGAGTAGCCGCGCTGACGTCGGGAAAATTTCTTCTGCTGTGCTGGTAAACAGGTAATCATATCGTTTGCCTCCTCATCAACTTAGCCAAGCGCTGATTAAAAGTCAATCTCCATTTCACGGCCACTTCACGCACAGTGCAGATTCTTGCCAGGCGTAAAGCTACTTGACTGCATTTCACTGCACTTCACTGCACTTCACTGCACTTCACCTACAGTTCACGCATGTCAGCGACTATAATGGTGGTAATGCGCGAGTAGATAGCAATGACTGAACCCCGTCCAATAATCGTCGCCGATAAAATTGATCAAGAAGCCTGTGACTTTTTCAGCCCGCTTGCGTCGGCCAGCCCGCTGATTGAACTCAGCCAAACATCAAATAAGTCTGCAATATTTCCGAGCGCAGACCAGCCAATTGAACTAAAAAGACTCGAAGCAATTCCCCATCATTTTACTAAGTACGAAATTGTCTCCGCCTTCATCGCTAAAAACGCAGTTCCTTTCGTCTGGATGGGCGTTTGTATTATTACCATCGCTTCCACTTTTGATCTCGTTCGTGCTTTTTCTATACAAAAGACCGAAGAAGCAGCCAGTTTAATCACGCAAGAAAAGTATCAAGAAGCACTTGCCAGCGCCACCCTGGCTGTACGCAGCAATCCATTTTCGGCCAAAGCTTACCTTGAGCGAGGTCGCGCACTAGCCAAGCAGCTGCGTTTGAAAGAAGCACTTGAATGTTTCAACAGCTCTCTTTCACTGAATAAAAATGATGAAGTGGCTCTAGATGAACGCGCAAGTGTAGCCTTGAAATTGAAGTTGCCCAAGGTAACCATTCACGATATCGAGCAACTTGAAAGCATGGCCCCACCTGAACTTAAGGCTTATCAAATCGGCAACAGAGCCATTGCTTACTTTAGCGTTGGTGAATATCGCAAAGCACAAGCAGATTATGACCGCGCTCTTGCTATGGATCCAACCAGCTACAGTTTGCAATTAAGCAGAGCATTTTGCCTGGCGCAAGATCAAAAATATGCGCAAGCATTGAGTGCTCTCGATGCGCTGGCAAAAATGGATCCTGATAATAATGAAGTGTTGACGCAACGCGGCTATTGCAAACAACGGCTGAATGACAAGAAAGGCGCACTCGCCGACTATAACCTGGCGATTAAAAGAGACGACACCACCGCTCGCTGGTTTGCCTACAGAGCCGGCCTGTTCATGGAAATGCAACAGCCTGAGAATGCGCTGCCTGATTACATTAAAGCGGCGGAACTGGAAATTGACAATGAAAACGCTCAATACACTGTAGCTAAGCTCTGTGGCACGTTGCGTCAACCAAAACTGGCGTTAAAGTATTATGACCGCCTATCACAATTTCCTAATTTTCGTAATGTTTTCAATAAACAGTTTGAGCGGGCAAATCTCAATCTTGCCAGCGGCAACTATCAAAGCGCACTGGTTGATTTTACTAACGCACTGAAAGTAAAGAAAGATCCAGAGACTTTGTATTTGCAGGCACTTTGTTTCGGTCATCTGGGCCAGCGAAAGGAAGCCCAAACCGCCATGGCGGCGGCCACCAAACTGAGTGCTCCCACCAGCAAGGCCTACCTCTATCAAGCACAAATTGCGGCTACCCTTGGGCAAAATATTTCTGCCGTCGACAACTATTCACAGGTATTGCGGCTGGAACCGCGCAACCTCAAAGCCTTGACTGCTCGTGGAAAATTCTATCTTGCGCATGAGCAGTGGGGCAGCGCAGAAGCCGACTTTAAAAAAGTTTTGGCCATCAGCAACAACAACAGTGACGTGACAAAAGGCCTTGCGC
>CASBPX010000173.1 GCA_949127735.1 Candidatus Obscuribacterales bacterium
CGATATCAAGTTCAAGCCAGGTCGCTTGCAAATGTTGAGCTGTAGCTAAATCGCTGAGATTGCGGAGCACAAGCAGCTTCTGTTCAACAAATTCGGTCAAGTTTAGATCTAGCTGTGACTCTTGCTCCGGCAAAAGCAAGGCCATGGTTTCGCCAAGGTCGCCCACGTTGTCATAACATTCTTGAAAGAGCCAGGGCGAAATTTCGGCAAGAGATGTAGTCAGCTGCCGCATCAGTTCGGTGGGAACAAGGCGCCTGAGCTTGCGGCCCGTCAAGAAAAACACAGCCCAAGCAGCATCACTATCGGCGGCCTGTTTGAAATATTTGACCAGCGCTTCTAATTTTTCGTTAGTCTTAGTGGTGCGATCAATGTCTTTGTAAAGTTCCACAAATGCTTTCATGGCTCCTCAGCGTCAGTGCTTCGAGTATCAACCTCAGCCGCCTCTTTTTTCTCGTCATCCTCACCGGTAAAGGCGGTCTCTAAAGCAAGGGCATCAATGCCAAGTTCAGTTAAGTAACGCACCAGAGGTGGTGTATAGCCATGGGTAACAAGCACTCGCTCCGCGCCGGTTGCGGCAATAGTGGCAATCAAACCAGGCCAATCGGCATGGTCTGACATCACAAAACCACGATCAAGCGAACGCCTGCGGCGGGCTCCTCTGACGCGCATCCAGCCTGAGGCGAAAGCGTCAGAGCTTTTGCCAAACTTGCGCGACCACAAACTATCTTGAGCATTAGGTGGTGCCACCACAAGTGCACCAGCTTTACCAAGCGTCTCTATTTTCACATCAGTAGAAACGTACGTGGTCTCTGGTAGATAAACGCCGCAGCCGCGATAAACTGCATTCAATGCTTCTACCGCACCATGAGTATAAATTGGGCCGATACCGGCATCGATACTGGCTAAAAGGCGCTGTGCTTTTCCCAATGAATAGGCGTAAAGCAAACTTACTTTTCCCGCTTGCGCATTTGCTTGCCACCACTGATTCACTTCAGCAGCAATAACGTGATTTTCAGCAAAGCGGTAAATCGGCAAACCAAAAGTTGATTCTGTAATAAATGTGTGGCAGCGCACGGGTTCAATGGCCGGGCACGTAGGGTCAGCCTGGGTTTTATAATCACCTGAGACTACACAAATTTGACCTTTGTATTCAATTCTAATTTGAGATGATCCCAGAATATGACCAGCGGGATGGAGCGAAACGTAAGCGTCTTTGATTTTTAACGGTGTGCCGTAATCGATAGTTTCAAGCACTGCATCTTCACCTAAACGCAAGCGCAAAATGCCTTTGGCGTCGGTGTGACACAGATAAGAAGTAGAGCCCATGCGCGCATGGTCAGAGTGGCCATGAGTAATCAGGGCGCGATTTACGGGTCGCCAGGGGTCGATATAAAAATCGCCTGCCTGACAATAGAGGCCACGGTCTGTAACTCTGACAAGATCTTCGGCCATTAATACTTCCGTAAACTGGGAGCACAGCAAATTAATACCGTGAAATTAATACAGTCAACATTGTGACCCATGGGGGCCCAGTTTGTTCCGAAAGTTTCGGCGCCAGACTTTACTTAGCTAGAGACTCTATTGAGCCAGCATCGCCTTTGCTTCTTTATTGTCAGGCGAAAGCTTGAGCACCGCTTGAGCTTCGCTCTTGGTCAATTCCTTATTTCTCAAATCATTGGCCACTATGGCAAGCTTGAGATGATAATCGACTTTGCCGGGGCAAAATTCCACCGCTTTTTTTAAGTCACTGAGCGCTTTTTCAGGCATATGATTTTTGTAGTATGCCACGGCACGTCCATAATAGAGATCGCCGTTACTGTGTTCAAGACGTAATCCGCGAGTATAGACATCAATGGCATCGAGGTAGCTGGCTTCACTGAGATAAGAGTTTGCCAGCACTTCCAGCGCTTTGACGTAATTAGGAAAGCTTTTCACCAGATCGCGACATTGATGTATGGCCAGACCATATTGACCAAGAGTATAGTGACAGAGGGCCTCACCCAGTCTGGCCTCTTTACGGTAATGGCTACCTTTTAAAGTCAATATCGTCTGATAGTCAGCCATGGCTTTTTGATATGCTCGAGTGGCAAAATAGCAAGAAGCACGGTCGAGTAAGGCCTGATCATTGATGGCATTGAGAGCAAGTGAAAGTGAAAAATCTTCTATAGCACGATCGTTGTTTTGCATAGAAACATAAATCAGGCCGCGTTTATGCAGCAATCGACTGTCATTCTTTTCAATCTTAATCGCTTCATCAATGGCAGAAAGAGCCTGTTTATAGTTTCCAGCACTTCTGGCATGATCGGCTGTAGTAATCAGACGAGCCAACACCAGAGTTTTATCTTCTTTCTTACCTAATACCAGACCGCCAATTTGCAAATGCGAATAATGAAAAAATGCAGCCACCCCCGCAGCCAAAACAATGGCAACTGTGATTACAGCTACTGAAGGTGCTTTGCTTGATAGGCTTACACTATTTGTCAAAGAACTTTGCTAACACTCCGCCAATCACGGTGAATAGTGACGAGATCAATATAATGATTCTATATCGATACAAAAATGTCAGTCACAAATGTCAGTTATTAAGAGCATGAAAGCAAAAAGATCATACAGCGGCAAAATCGAACGGGGCGGTCTCGCCATTGGCATAATTGTTGGTGTGGCCATTGCCACTGCTTTTTATGCCGGCAGACAGAGCACCGGCCTACCCTCGAAACAAAGTCAAGGTGAAATAGAGACTGTACGCCACGCGGCCCCTGGTACGGCATTGCCAAGCTTTGATGGCCCCAAAGGAGCCATTGGTGCCAGTACTATCGCCGATATCGCTCAAGAAGCGGGTGCCTGGGTAGTCAACATCGACATCACTAATATCATCACTTACGAGCCGCAGCCGCAAATTGTCACTAACGGCGAGGAGCAGTTCCTTTTACGCCAGCCGGTGCAAGAAGCCCGTCAGCGCGGCGTGGGCTCGGGTCTGATAATTAAACCCGATGGCCTGATTTTGACCAATAATCATGTGGTCGGCCGTGCCAATCAAATTAAAGTAACCCTTTCAGATAAGCGGGTCTTCGAGGGCAAAGTAGTTGGGCGTGACGAGCTTAATGACCTGGCTCTGGTAAAAATAGAGGCCAGAGACCTGCCTGTGGCCAGAATCGGCTCCAGTAAAAATCTGCGCCCGGGCGACTGGGCAATCGCTATTGGTTCACCGGCGGGGCTTGACCATTCGGTTACTCTTGGCATTATCAGTGCTCTTGGTCGCTCCCTTTTTGAAATTTCAGAACGCGGCCAGTTAATTCAAACTGATGCCGCCATTAATCCAGGCAATTCAGGCGGCCCGCTTCTCAATATTCAAGGGGAAGTAATCGGCATCAACACCGCAGTTTCGTCGGCCCGCGGCGGCCAGCAAATTCAAAATATCGGCTTTGCCATTCCTTCAGAAGTGTTTGAAGACACCGTGCAGCAGCTGCTTGCCACCGGACAGGTAAAGCGGCCTTATGTGGGAATTTTGATGCAAGACCTGACGCCCGAGATACTGCAGGCATTATCTTTGCCTGCAGGCACTAGTGGAGTGCGGGTGGCTAAACTAACGGCGGGAAGCCCTGCAGCTCAAGCCGGCATTGAAGAAGGCGACATAGTCACCAGTGCCGACGGCAAAAATCTATCGGCCGCTGAAGAATTACGAGCTTCGGTGCGCAGCCATAAAGTGGGCGAGACAACGGTTTTGCGCATTACGCGGGGCGGCAAAGATTTGACTATTAAGGTAGCAGTGGGCGAGCTTAAGAATCGGCCGAACCCAAACTAGTCTGTGGGTACAATGGTTAAAACCCAGGTTTGACCATGCCCCGTCTAAAACCAATCTCTTTCGATCACGACCGCGAACTTTCAGCCATGGCCACCTGGTGGAAGGCCATCTTTCTCACGCCCATCTGGGCATTTCTCTTTATTTTGCCTTTCGGCCCATTTATGCGGCAATTTCCAGCCATCTGGGACACTATCGGTTTTTGCCTGGTGATTATTCTCGGCGGCATTTATTTTTGCCGCGATCTCTTCAGACGGTCGGTTCTAGTTGACGACAACAAAATTTATTTTGGTATGGGCTGCCATTCGCTGAGCCATTTAAAGCGCATCAAACTAGGATATTCCATGTCGGTGGTGCCATCTAAAATTATTCTTGAATTCGGCGAAGATCAAAAAGAAGGAGTTGCCAAAGCACAAATAGTGCTCTCAATGTCTTCCATGACCTGGCAAGACATGGAAGGCTTAATCAGCCTGTTGAGCCGGAAAGTGTCGCATTTAAAAGTTGATGACGAAGTCGAAAGAGTCTTGCGCTCACGCAAACCACTGGTGGTGGCACGCATTCAAGATCCCGAACATTTAGAAGTTAAATATCATGCCATGCCACTGATAGAAGAATTGCCCGCAGTGCTCGAACACACCGTTTATGAATGGTCTCGCGTGGTGGGCCCTGTGGGTACAGTAATTCTCGCTTCACCCTTGTGGCTCTATTTCAATTTTGTCATGTACAACGCTTTACGCGATTATGCCAATGTGTCGGCGAACCAGGAGTTTTACAACCAGCTAGTACAACTACTCACCTATTTCGGCCAGTCGGCCAGTGCCGGTCTATCGATGTTCGAACGCTTTTTCTATTACGTCAATACGCCTCTCACTGCTTCTCTGCTCTTGATTGTTTTTACCTATTTCTTCTATAAATTGATTGGTTCAACTTTTATTAGCCCCAACAAACTAACAGTAAACAGCGATGGTATATCTCTAGATAAGTGGAGCTATCTCTGGTCAATTAACGCCCGGTCAGTGAAGTGGCAAGATATAGAGCATGTCTCGCTCAATGCCAGGCACGGTACAGCTGACCCGAATAAGTGGTCGATTGTTTTCAGCGGTAAGAAAGGTTCGCTCTTAAGCGTGCCGCTGTCATCAGTGAGCATGCAAGATCGCACTGCGCTGGCTTCTGCTATTGAACGCTTTGCTGGAAGTTCCACAGTGGAGGCACAGTTAACGGAATCACTAAGGCCATCTCAAAATAGATCGTATACAGAATTATGGTTGCAGTCTCTTTCCAGTTCATCACGCATTAATCTAGACCCGCTTGAAGCCGGTCATCAGCTTTATCAAAGACGCTATGAAATTGTCACAACGCTTGCCGTGGGCGGCGAAGGAGTAGCCTATCTGGCTCAAGATCTAAAGGAAATTAATAGCGGTATAGTGTCTGATGTGGTGCTCAAAGAAACTCTGATTCCCCCCTTTATCGATAAAGAAATTCAACAAGAGTCTGTGGAAAGATTCGAGCGTGAAGCCAGACTTTTAAAAGAGCTCGTTAGCGAACACATTGTCGGACTGCGCGATTATTTTATTGAAGATAAACGTTGTTATCTCGTCCTTGAGTATGTCAAAGGCATGAGCTTGCGCCAATTTGTGGCTGAACATGGTGCCCTCTCAACTGAACAAACATTAAATCTGGCGCAGCAAATGGCAGCTATTTTGATCTTTCTTCACAGCAAACAAATTATTCATCGCGATTTCACACCAGACAATTTGATTCGACAAGAAGACGGCAAATTGAAGTTAATTGATTTCAACGTCGCCCGCGAATGGCATAAAGACGACGGCAAAACAGGCACTATTGTGGGCAAGCATGCTTATGTGCCGCCAGAGCAATTTCGAGGCAAGGCCTGTGAAGCCAGCGATATTTACGCTCTGGGCGCTACGCTTTTCTATTTAATTACCGGCAGCGACCCTGAGCCAATTTCGCAATCTTCTTTGCCAGAGTCTGCCGATCAAGATTCAGAGCGACTGAGTGAGCTGATAAAAAATTGTACGGCTTTAAATCTAAAAAGCAGAATCAAAAATGCTTTTGAGTTGCAGAGCGCCTTGGCCGGAGAAAAAGTCAATGGCTGAATCTGAATTTGCATTGAATGATGACGCACAAACCATTCAGCTACCTTATGCCGACAGAAGCAGTCGCATAACCTTAACCACACTCAAAATGACCATTGCCCTCTGGGGTTTAATTCCGGCCATTCTTCTCGTCATCGGTATTTACGGAGTGGTTGTGGGGATTTTTTTCAACCAGACAGGGTCAAATATCCTCACCTTCGCTAGCCTGCTTATGCTAGGAGCGCTAATTCCTACTGCCGCACTAATTGTGATTCGGTATTTAAGCCACATGGCTATCAATATTGATAAAAATGGCATCGAAATTCCGCCCGATTTATTTTCTGGCACTCTTAGACCAACTTACGTGCCCTGGAATACAGTCAATAAAATTGTGGCTTTCAAAAACAATGAACCTGCCGCAAAAGCAAACGATCCACTTTTGCGCGGCGAACAACTTGTTATTCATGCCAGCAATCAGCAAAGCCTGGCCGTAATTGCTCTTGACAGACTCGACCTGCCCATGTGCGAAAAACTGCTAGTGTGCCTTGATGTTTTTGCTGGAGGTGTTGAACAAGAAGGCATAGACGATATTGCCAAAAAAATTAAACACCATCTGCGCGACGAAGCACAAGACAAATTTGCCGCCCTGGCCAAAGGCGACGTTCTTAGTCACACCGAATTATGGGAAGACGAACTAAAAAGGCGCTTTCGCGCTGCCGCTTTCATGCCCCTTGAGCCTGGTGTAATTATGCGCAAAGGCAGCTTAACTGTACTCAGACCGCTAGCACTTGGCGGTCTTTCAGCCGTATATCTAGCTCAGCTCGATAACAATTTGCTGGTAGTTTTAAAAGAGTCAGTAGTGCCAGAAGATGCCAAAGAAGAACTGAAGACTAAGGCACGCGAAATGTTTAATCGCGAAGCTAATTTGCTGATGAAATTGAAGCACCCTTCAGTGGTATCAGTGCTTGATTATTTTGTAGAAAATGGACGCAGCTACTTGCTGCTCGATTATGTCAGCGGCCAAGATTTGCGCCAGTACATTAAACAAAACGGGCGCATGCGAGAAGCGATAGTCGTCGAATGGGCAGCACAAATTGCCACCATAGTTGACTATTTACATAGCCAGGATCCGCCTGTAATTCATCGCGACCTCACTCCAGATAATTTTGTCATTCGTCCTGATGGCACCATTGTAGTTATTGATTTTGGTGCCGCCAACGATTTCATCGGTAACGCTACAGGAACTTTTGTCGGCAAACAGTCTTACATTGCACCAGAACAGTTTCGCGGAAAGGCTTGCTTGCAAAGTGATATCTATGCATTCGGCGGCACATTGTATTATTTACTCACCGGTGAAGAGCCTGAAGCCCTGAGCCAGTCAGACCCTGGTGAAAAGGTAGAAATCTCGGCGCTGTTAAATGATCTGGTCAAGAGCTGCACTGAACTAGAAGTTCAGTCTAGAATTCCTACAGCCGGAAAAATCATTGAATCTCTGGCTCTAATGTCAAACGAGTAATTATTATGAGCGACAAAAAAAGCGAAACTGCCAGTTCAAGTGTGGAACAAGAAGCTGAATGGCGTGCGCGGCTCACCCCCGAGCAATACCATGTGGCCCGAGAGAAAGGCACAGAGCGCGCTTTTAGCGGCAAGTATTGGGATTGCCACGACAAAGGCGTCTACCGCTGCATTTGCTGCGATGCTGAGCTTTTCAGCTCAGAACACAAATTTGAATCGGGCTCCGGTTGGCCCAGTTTCTATATAGCGTTTAAAAGTGAGCACGTGGCCGAACATCGCGACATGTCTTACGGTATGCTGCGCACAGAAGTCACATGCAGTAAGTGCGGTGCCCATCTTGGACACGTATTTCCTGATGGGCCCAAGCCCACAAATTTGCGTTATTGCATCAATTCGGCATCAATAAATTTAAAGACAGAGTCTGATTTGCCCCAAGAGGAAAAATAAAACTTGAGTAAATCAATTTTGTTGGCAGAAGTAGATGAAAACGTCAAAACTCTACTTTCTACTTTGCTCGCCGCACGGCACCATAGTGTTGAGACCAATGGCGAAGGCAAAAAGATTTTAAATCTGCTTGCTTTGCAGACTTACGATCTGGTGATTGTCGGTGATCAACTAAGCGATATTGACGGCATTGGGTTAATTGTCAAAATCCGTTCGGTCAATTCACAAGTGCCAATTGTCTTTCTTTCTAAAACCTGGCGTGATGCCGCTGTATATCAGCATTTGACTAAAGATTTCAGAGTTTCTCTGGTGATTCACCGACCAATTAAAGCCGCCCTATTTGGTGCTCAAATTGAGAGTCTTTTTTCTTCGGCAGAAAAATCGATTCAGTCGCACGTGCAAAACGAAGAATCAATCTTCAATACTTTGCAGGGAAATTATCTAAAAGTTCTGCCTGAGCGTTTTGAAAAACTAGAAGAAGCCATCGCTCTTGCCAAGGCTCATCCCGAAGATGCCGCCAATTTACTGGAGGCCATTAGACTGGCGCACAATCTAAAAGGCACCGCCAGCTCTTGTGGTTTCGGTGTCTTGGGAGAATCGGCCAGTTCACTAGAAAAAGCACTTGATGCGATTCGCGAAAATAAACTTAGCCAACATGAAGCTGCCTGGGAAGAAATAGAATTAATCGCCAATCTGGTCAAAAGCAATGCCACAGCTTTAACTGGTGATCCGGTTGCCCAGGTAGACAAACGTGCATTTGCCACCATGGAATCTTTAGAGGAATTCAACTTCCCGGTTCCGCCACCAGCGGGGCTCGACGCTTACGAGCCGCAAGATAATTTTGATACTTATGACGACTCGTCGGCAGTGCGAGTGATGGTATTCAGCTCTGACGTGATGCCGGCCCACAAGAGAATCGGCAATAAAGATACTGGTTTACCCGTGCAAGTAATTTTGAGCCAAAACCATGAAGATGCCATTGCTAAAGCAGGTAAGCTCACACTAGATGCGGTGCTTATTGATATTGACGTGACCCAACCGGCACCGGCTCTTAACCTTGCTCGCGATTTACGTTCTTTGCCAGGTTATGAAACTTTGCCGGTGGCATTTCTTTCAACTTCTAAACAACAAAAATATATCGAAGATTCTACTCATGCTGGTGCTTCACTGATGCTCGAGAAGCCTTTGCAGAGTGACATTTTTAATGATGCCATCGAATACCTGGTCAACGCCAGACAGGGCGGCAGGCCACGTGTATTGATTGTAGATGACGATGATGACTTCGTCAGAATCGTAGCATCGGCACTTGGACAGGAAGGTATGTTGGTCAGGCAGATGGCCGATCCCACAGATCTTTTGCCGGTGATTCAAGAGTTTCATCCGGACATAGTTTTGTTAGACGTTACTATTCCTATTGTCAGCGGTTTTGACGTCTGCCGCATGATTCGCACCGCTGCACATTTTCAAGATCTGCCAATTTTATTCCTCACTGGTCAGACCGGCTTAGAAACCAGGTTGGCGGCTTTTGAAGCCGGCGGCGACGATTATTTGCCTAAACCTGTGGCCAGAGTTGAACTTTTAACTAGAGTCAAAGTGCGCTTAGAACGTGCACGCATGCTCAAAGAACGCTCTAACAAAGATATTCTTACCGGGCTATTGATTCGCCGAGCATTTATGGAACAGCTCAATGATATGGCGGAAGAATCGAAACGCAACGGTTTGATTTTTAGCCTCAGTTTAATCGATGTTGATCATTTTAAACAAGTCAACGATCAATATGGCCACATGGCCGGAGACCGTGTGCTGGCCACATTCGGTCAGTTACTGAAGAAGCGTTTTAGAGTAGAAGATTTTCGCGGTCGCTGGGGTGGTGAAGAGTTTATGGTGGCATTTCGCCATATTCGCAAAGAAACTGCCGGCGGTGCCCTGCAAAGAGCGTTAGAAGAACTCCGGGCTATGGAATTTCATGGAGATCACGGTGAGACTTTCAATATAACTTTCAGCGCAGGTTTGGTTTCTTATCCTGACGATGGGGTTGATATCGAAGATCTGATTCGCAAGGCCGATGAGCGTCTTTATATTGCTAAAGATTCCGGTCGCAATCAGCTGGTTACCTCAGGCTGATTTTGCAGTCTTAGTTTAATCAGGATGTGGGCACAAACAATTAAGCAAAGGTGACCGGACAATAGAGCGCAATGGCCAATCTACTGGTGGTGGAAGATGACGAAAACCTGTGCCAGACCGTGCAGGACTGGCTTATTTTTGAAAAGTACACAGTGGAAGTGGCCACAAGCGGACCAGACGCCCTGGAACAATTGAGCATGAATGTTTTCGACCTGATCGTACTTGACTGGTTTTTGCCCGACATCAACGGCATCGACGTATTGAGGCGCTACCGTGCTGCAGGCGGGCGGACACCGGTCTTGATGCTCACCGGTCAAGACTCGAATGATGCACGTCAAGCCGGGCTAGATGCCGGTGCCGATGGCTATATAAAAAAGCCCTTCAAACTTCAGGAATTATCAGCACAGATCAAGAGTACCTTAACCTTAAACACTGAAAGGAAAATTACATGAGTTCTTTAGTTCACCTGGTTTGCGATTACGCTCACGGAGATATGGCCTGGGCAGAAATTGTGGGAGCGCTTTGTTGCAAACTGCATGACGACACGCGCATTCACGCTACCTCAGTGCATGCTTTCGATACTATTTCCACCGGCTTTATCGTCGCCCAGCTGGCGCTCAGCAGTAAACAATTACGGCCAACGAATATGTTGGTATTTGCCAACACTGCCCCCCGTCGAGACAGAAAAGAAGCTCGTCCTAATAATGAAGGCGAAGGGTTGCTTTTCGCCACTTTGAAAAACGGTGTGCAGGTTCTGGCTGTTAATGCTGGTAACTCGCTTTCATTTATCAAGAACGACATACAAGAGCTCTGGAGTACCAATGTAGAAGAGCAGGGCAGCCAGTTCCGCTCCCGTGATTATTTCCCGCAGGCAGTGAGCAAGGCCTCACGAAGCGATTTTTCCTTCATTAAAAACAAACTGACCATTGCTGACGTAGTGCCTGATGAACCCAAAGAAATAGTGGGTTATGTCGATTCTTTCGGCAACATCAAAACTACCATTCGCACTGGCGATTCTAAGTTGGAACACCTTAGCCCGGGCACCAGACTTAAAATTTCTATTGGTTCACAGGTTAAAACAGCCACTGTAGCCACCGGAAGCTTCAATATTCTGGAAGGAGATCTGGCCTTCTCGCCTGGTAGCTCCGGCCACGAAAAGCGCTACTGGGAGTTGTTTAAACG
>CASBPX010000174.1 GCA_949127735.1 Candidatus Obscuribacterales bacterium
CGTCAATAATAGTGAAGTTGAAATTCTCTCTGATATGGCCGAGCTTGGCATCGAAATTGACGAAGCACGCGCCAACCAGGCCAAGTCGAAACTGGAAGCAGAAAAATCACAGAAGACAGACAAGCTTGATGCTTATATTAGCGAAATGGCTCTTTCACGGGCCATGGTACGCCTTAAAGCTGCTGAGATGGCCAAGCTGCGCCGACGCGGACGCGTTTAATAAATCATCACTGCCATATTCAATAACCGACCACCAGAGCCGAACGCACTCGAGTCTGTGGGGTGCGGCCGATTAGAGTCTCGTACTCTCCCGAGTTTTGTTTGCGTTTAACCATGGTCGTGGAGGTACCACCATCAAAATTAATTGCATCCACGGCACCAAGGTTCTTGAGCAGCTTCGCCAAGTCAGCTAAATTAAGCCCGGACGAAAACTCGTCTTGCCCTTTGCCTGCCACAGCCAAAACCAGCATATAACCATCATCAGTCAATCCGATGGCCGTGCGCGCGGCAGTGCGGCCCACGCCGATTGAGTCAACTTTGCGCCCGTCCGCCTCGGTGCGCACGAAGGCTTCATCTTCTGCCGTTAATTGCGGCAGTATTCTTGGACCTGCCTGCAATGACGCAACCAGCGCCATTCCTTCAGGCAATGGTTGATTGTGCGCAGTTATTTTGACAGCGATGGCAGCGGTAGTTTTGCTGCCAACTTTTTTAAGAAAACGCAACTCGCTGCGATTATAAATTTGTGGCAAAAAAGGCTTCAGGCGCGGGTTTTCAGTCAGCGCCTTATTCTGGCTGGGATCAGCACAGACTTTACCAGCCAGCACAACATAGCTGGTGCTCTCACCATTACTCAAATTGAAATAGCCACCGTTAACAGCTAGCAGTGCCTTTTTTTCAGCCGCGATCTCAGCAGTTGTGGCAGTTACACTTTTTGCAGCGCCGCCGCGGCTATGAGCTAACGCCGGCGCCACGGTCAGATCCGCTACTCGAAAAATCGCCAGGCTGGCCCGTGTTCCGCCGCTGAGTGAAAAGCAAGCCACCCTGAACTTAGCTTTTTCGCCGCCCGCTGAGTTAAGCAATTGACGCCAGCCTTGAATATCTTCGAGAGTCAGGCTTTGCCCCACTGATTGATAACCAACTTTTGTACTGTCAGCGCCAACGGGTTGTGCTATAGAGGCTGCAATAACCAGTGCCAGCGCAAACTTATCTATTGTGGTGAGCATAAAACCTCGATTTCCGCAGGCAAACTATTTTAACTAAAACTGCAAAAACCTGCTTAGTAAGGGTTAGCAGTCCTCAGAAGTGGCACATAAGCCTTATTACCAATTTCCAGGTATTAAAAATGGCCAGACACTAGCATGCCGGAGTTTCCGCACAACGACAAATTGGTGTTGCAAACTGCCTTTCACGACGCTCTCGAGCAGTTACCAGAGAGCGAAGCGCGCTCAAGCATACATACCATTTTCACTATGCTTCAAAAAATGGTAGAGCAAGAAGTGGCGCACAGCCATGAGCTTAGTAGGCAGTTCGAAAACTTCAGTAACTTGTCGAAAGTGGAAGTGGCTCAGCGCCTCAGCGAACTCAACGTCATGCACGAAGAAGGTTAGCTCGCCAGGCTGCAGAATGCGCAGAGCGACCTGCTCTTTCGCACAATGTGCGAAGCGTCTCCAGAGCTTATCTGGACGGCAGACAGTGAGGGCACCGCTCAATATTTCAATACTCAGTTTTTGCAGTTCAGTGGTTTCAGTGCGCATGAACTAGAGCACGATAATTGGTTCAAACTGATTCACTCTGAAGACCGGGAGCAAGCGGTAGTGAGCTGGAAACAGCACGTGAAAAGTGGCGAGAAATTTGAAATAGACATGCGCATAAGACGGTGCGACGGAGAGTATCGCTGGTTTCTGGTGCGCAGCCTGCCAATTAGAAATATCAGCGGCGAAGTTTTAAGCTGGTGCGGGTCTTGTACTGACATAGATACGCATCGCAATCTGGTGGCAGAATTAAAGCTAGCAAGAGATCAAGCCGAATCGGCGCTGAGAGTGAAAACAGAGTTTGTAGCAAATGTAAGCCATGAATTGCGAACTCCACTGAACGGCATACTGGGCATGGTGGAAGTGCTATTGCGCGGCGATCTCGGTGCCAGCTCTAAAGAACACGTCACCACAATTCGCGAAGCCGGAGCTTCTCTACTTAATATCATCAACGACATTCTCGATTTCTCCAAAATCGAAGCTGGCAAAATGGAAGTACTAAGCTGTCAGTTTGATCCACTTTCAGTAGTTGAAGGCGTGGCGGAAATTTTGGTGCCTCATGCAGCGGCTAAGAATTTGTTGCTGCTGGCTACTGTAGATCGCTCAGTACCCGACGTCGTCTATGGTGACCCGCAGAGGCTGCGCCAGGTAATGGTTAATCTCTGCGGCAATGCAATCAAGTTTACTGACGAAGGACAAATTGTCATCAAACTGGAAGTGACTAAAAACGATCAGGGCAAAAGCGAACTTTTGTTTTCTGTTTATGACAGCGGCATTGGCATTCCTGAGCAGCTGCAAGCCAAATTATTTGAACCATTTATGCAAGCCGAGGGCGCATCCTACCGCAGTAACGGGGGCACTGATTTAGGGCTGAGCATATCAAAAGACCTGGTCGATTTAATGGGCGGGAAATTGTTTGTAGACAGCAAACAAGATATGGGGTCAATTTTTAGCTTTTCCCTGCCGCTGCGCACTAATACCGAGACCAGTTTCACGGAGCTTAAAGAGCGCCCCTGGGAAGTAGCTTATGCCGATATGAAACTGCTGACACTAGAACCACGACACAAGAATGAATCTGTCATTTGCGCTCACCTTTGCACACTTGGTATTGCAGTGCATACAAGCGACGATCCGTTAGCTGCTTTGGCAATGATGGAAGCGGGGCATCGCGGGCAGGGAAATTACCAGGCGGTGATTCTTGATACTGTTCGCTATAAAGAGAAATGCATAGAGTTTCTCAATCTTTATAAAAAATCCAGCGTCTTTGGTTCTATCAATGTGATTGAAGTTGGTGCACCCGAGTCATTCAGTCAGGAGCGCAACACCTATCTTTCACCGCGCACAAGCCAATTGGCCATTCCCTTGCGGCGAAAACAAGTAGCTGCCTGCCTCGATTATTTGGACGGTTGGCACCCCAAAGAACGCAGCTCACATACTCAGACGGTTGAGTCTAATTGCTTGCCTCGCCACATAGTTGCTTCGTCCCCTGCGAAGAAATCTCCCTCTCCCATTGACAAACCAGGCGAAGCACAGCCTGTAGCAAAAAGCGCTGGCACACTGAGAAGAGCCCTGGCAGCCGATGACAATAAAATCAATCAACAAGTTGCTTTATTATTTTTACGAGATATGGGCTTCAACGTAGATCTTACCGCTGATGGAATTGAGGCTGTCACTGCCTTTAAGAACAACACTTATGACATGGTTTTTCTTGATTGCCAGATGCCTGGTCTCGATGGTTTTGAAGCCTGCAAAATCATCAAAGAAATACAACAGAGGCGCGGTCAGCATATTCCCATTATTGCCGTCACCGCCAACGCCATTGCCGGCAGCCGCGAAGAATGTCTGGCGCGCGGCATGGATGACTACCTAAGCAAACCCATCGACCCTCTATTGATGAATCAAGTCGTCACTCGTTGGCTTGGTGCCACCGATTTTAAAATCACGATGATTCCCACCTCCAGTCAGGAGATAACACCTCAAGAAACACTTGAAATGGAAGATCGACCATCAAAGAAAATTCCAGTGATCGACCTGGTTCAACTCGGCTCTCGATTCAATACAAAAAACATGCATGCCATCATTCGCATGTTTAAAGATAGCTGTGCTCAAGAACTGAAGGAAATAGCCGCCGCTGTTGACGCTAACGACATGAATGGTTTGAAATTCAAAGCACACGCACTTATAGGCGCCTGCGGCACCATTTGTGCCCCACGTCTGAGCCTGATTTGTTCAGCGCTTGAGCAATCAGCCGTAGAAGATAATGCAGAAAAAGCCCGAGAGCTTTTGCCGGAGCTGACCAAACTTTTCCATCTGGCTGGAGAAGAAATTGAAACCGAGCTGTTGCAGCAGTCTACTTCTGGTTGAGATAACTGCTCTCGTCCCTTTTTACTTCTCTCTTTCCTTTTTGTTAGCGACCGCTCAAGGCAAAGGCAGTGGCGTATGAACCTTGCTCAATGTCTGTTAACAGCGTGCGGCCTTCTTGTGGCACCCAACCTAGTTTCTCCATGGCTTTTTCGCCTGAAGCCCGGTTGTTCATGGCAAAGAACATTGAAACCACTTCGCCGAAAACTTCGTTCGCTTCTTCTCTGGTGATGCTTTGAGCCGGCACCTTCAATGTTCTGCCGATTGCTTCAGCGATAATTTTGACTGGCACTTCTGGTTCAGCGCAAAGCTGGAAAATATCGCCCGCTTCACCCTTATGCAAAGCCAGCATATATGCTGAGACGACGTCATCAACATGAGCTGCGCAGAGGCCATTTTCACCTGATTCTATGTAAGCGGCCATGCGACGTTTTTGACCGCTTTCCATCATCATCGGAATGAAAGTGCTGCCTGCGTGGCCGTAAACCAGAATTGGTAAACGCATCACAATAGTTTTAACACCATGCTTGGCAGTGTCTAAGGCAGCCTGTTCAGCGCGGTAGCGCATGGAAAGCGGGTGACTTAAATCAGGGATAGTACTTTCGTTGGCAATATTCAAACCGGTATCACCCACGACACCAGTAGCGGAAGTTACGATCAGTGGTTTATCACTACCGGCTAAGGCTGCTCCGAAGGCATTCATCAAGTTGCATTCGGTTTCGATGGAAGAAGAATACTGGCCAAAATTATGAATGAAAGCGGTGTGAATGATGGCGTCGGCGCTACTGGCCAGACGTGCCAATCTTTCCGGCTCATTCAAATTACCAGAGACCGGTTCAATGCCAGCTTTGAGTAATTTCTGTGCGGCAATGTCGTTTCGAGCCAGACCGTTCACAGAGTACCCAGCAGAGGTCAAAAGCCTACCGATACGTGAGCCTACGTAACCACTGGCGCCGGTAAGAAATACTTTCATCAAATAATACTCCAGAAAACTTGTTAAACGGTCTAGTCATATAGTTGCGCTTTAGACAAGAGAAAGGCCGGCATGACCGGCCTTTCTCCATGAGCCTGCGAGGGGCTCTAATCCATCATGTTGACCCAAACTGATTTGATATTGGTGTAGAGCTCGATGGAATGTTTACCGAGTTCACGACCATATCCACTCATTTTGTAGCCGCCAAAAGGAACGGCCGGATCAAAGACGTTGTAGCAGTTAACCCAGATGGTGCCAGCTTTGATAAGCGAAGCAAATTTGTGGGCTTTCTTAATGTCTTTAGTCCAGACTGCGCCAGACAAACCAAATGTGGTGGCATTAGCTTGTTCGGCAACTTCGTCCATAGTGGTGAAAGGAATTACGGCAAGAACTGGCCCGAAGACCTCTTCTTGAGCAATTCTCATGCTGTTGGTGCAACCGGTCAAAACAGTAGGTTGAACGAAATAGCCCTTCTTGTGCTCAGACGGAGATTGTCCGCCGCAAGCCACAGTAGCCCCTTCGCCTTTAGCAATCTCGATGTAATTGAGAACGCGCTCTTGCTGTTCTTTGCTTACTTGAGGACCGATGTGTGTTTTGTCGTCAATGCCGTGACCCTGACGCATTTTAGCAACACGCTCTTTGAGCTTAGTCATGAACTCGTCATGAATGCTCTGTTCGAGGAAGAGTCTGGAACCAGCGCAGCATACCTGACCCTGGTTGAAGAAGATGCCGGTGATGGCACCTTTCACAGCAGCGTCAATATCGGCGTCGGCAAAAACGATGTTTGGTGCTTTTCCGCCGAGTTCAAGCGAAACGCGCTTGAGATTGCCGGTAGAAGCAGCAAGAATGAGCTTGCCGGTTTTGTCTTCGCCGGTAAAGGCGACTTTGTCGATGTCCATGTGGCGCGAAATTGCTTCGCCGGCAGAGTCACCACCAAAGCCAGTGACTATATTGATTACACCGGCAGGGAAACCAGCTTCCATAGCTAGTTCGCCGATACGCAAAGCAGTTAGGGGGGTTTGTTCAGCTGGTTTAAGAATTACGGTATTGCCGCAAGCCAGAGCTGGGCCCCATTTCCATGCCATCATCAACATGGGGAAGTTCCACGGAATGATTTGACCGACTACGCCCACTGGTTCGCGCAAGGTGTAGGTGAAGAAATTCGAATTGGCGTTAATGGTCTCGCCTTCCAGTTTCGTTGCCCAGCCAGCGTAATAGCGGAAGGTTTCTACAGTTTGCGGCACATCTACATAGCGGGATTCTTTAATGGGCTTACCATTATCAAGAGTTTCAAGCTGAGCCAATTCATCGGCATTCTTTTCAATCAAATCAGCC
>CASBPX010000175.1 GCA_949127735.1 Candidatus Obscuribacterales bacterium
CAATTATACGACCAAGGTTTTTAAAACCGATCCAGCGATAAGTTCTTGTGAGCGGAAGTATTAGAACCGAACCAATAAAAGTTTTTACGATCTGACCGGCCACAAAAATGCAGATGGTGCCGAGCTTGAACTTTATTTTGAACGTGAGGGAAAACTTTTTCTCAGTCATGATTTGCCATGGCATGTGGTGCTCTCTACCGGACAGTTCCAAACTAGCAGATTGGCACTGAGTGATGGTTCAAAGGGCGAGCGCCTGCGCTGGTTGCAATTCTGCTGCCAACCACTTTTATCTAGTGCCGGCGGTTTGGAAGGCGTGCTCACAATTGTCGCTGAAGCAACTGAAGAAATTGAAATAGAAGATCGTGTTGGTCATGTGATTGATCTTTTGACGCAACAGATTGCCGAGATAGAACAGCCCACCAGCAGACTTACGGCCTTGATGAATAGAGTGCGTGGGCTCGATGACTTCTTACCGCGCGAGAACGTGATGCCGGTTGAGTTGGTGGCAGTTGAAGATACTTTGTCTGAAGACCAGTTGCATTACCGAGCTTTACTTGATGGCACTGCGGTAGAAGGTAAAGCAAAAAGCAGAAATGGTGCTCAACGAAAAGTGCCGCCACCATATGTAGTGCCAGCTGCTCCTGCTCATCAAAGTTCTACCGATATATTGCAAGAAAGCATTTCGGCTGAAGCCGCTTCGGCAATTCAAGCATTCGAAGACAGCTTCAGCATTGATCTTGATGCAAACTCAAACACAGAGTCTGTTACTGAACCAGTTATTGAACCAGTCATTGAACCAGTTGCTGAATCTGACGAATTTAGCGCCACAGAGCAGGAGCAAGATATTTTTGCTTCACAGACAGACTTTGCACCATTGCAAGAAACATCTGAAATCGAAGAATTGCACGATGCAGAAGAATCTGAGCCAGAATCAAATTTAGACCGATCACTAGCTGCTTCAGCAGCTGATATGGATGCGGCAGCTTTGTATTTACCGACTGCAGACGACGATACACAACTGTGGAGCGAATTTTCAGATTTCTCAGCCGAAAGAATGTCGCAAGTCGATGATCTTTCGCACGATGATGACGAAAATCGAGATTTGCTCGAGCCATTAGTAGAAGAACAACCGCAAGTAATGCTCGAACAACCAGATCAAGAGCCAGATCCAGAGCAAAATGTCGTATCAACCGAAGCGCCGCCTCTGACTGAAGAAGCCGTCGAAATTACTGACGAATCACTTGCTCAATCAGGTGATGCCACTGCTCTAGCCGATGCTGCAGAAGAGACTTCAGCAGAGACTTCAGTAATCGAATCGGAAATTAGCGTAACCATATTAGAGGAAGCCACACCTGCTCCTGTAGTCACACGTGCTGCAGCGGGAAAATGCGCCCTCATTGTCGATGATATTCCCGTGAACCAGAAGCTCCTTGTTTTGCAACTGAAGCGCCTGAATTTCGCTACCGACATTGCCAATAACGGCCAGGAAGCCTTAAACCGTCTGGCAAAATTTGACTACGATATTGTCTTCATGGATTGCGATATGCCGGTAATGAACGGCTACGATGCCACGATTGCCATTCGCAAAATCGAAATCGAGAGTGGTCGTCACATTCCTATTGTGGCCATGACTTCATACGATCGCGATGCTGACAAAGAACGCTGTCTGGCTGCGGGTATGGATGACTATTTAACTAAGGGGGTCAATGCCTCGTCTCTCTCTCGCGTGATTGAACGTTGTTGCGACAAGGCGAAAAAAGAAGAAGGCGATGGCGGCTTTGGCATAGACAATTCCGAAACCGAACCATTCGATGCTGCCGTCATGGCAAGCAATTATGGCAAAGAAGAGCTTAACGAGGTAGTGCGCTTGTTTCTCAGCTCAATGGAAATCTTCGTCAATTCCATGCAGAAAGCCATTGACTCTAGAGATGGTGCCCTGGTTACATCTTTAGCAAATTCCATCAAAGGTCCATCGGCGACGCTTGGCCTGCACCTGATCACCAAAGTAACGAACGATATTTTGACTTTCTCTGAAGTTGAAGATTGGCCTCAAGTGCGGCTTAAGTATTTGAAGCTGAAAACTGTTTATTTGCGTTCGCAAGAACAATTGCGCAAATTATGCCCTGATGTATTTACCGAAGGAGCCCACCTCTTCGGGTAAAAACATGACTGAAGGCCTTTCTACTAACGTCAATAATCAACCTGAACCAGCCAGACTGTCTGAGCTGGAAGAACAGTTTGACGTCGAGATGGCCAAAGAACTGGTGGCTGCCTATCTTGAAGACACCGAAGACGTACTAGATCGCATGCATGAGGCAATTATCAATCGTGATGCCGCGGCACTCAAATCAGTTTCTCATATGCTCAAAGGAGCCTCGCGAATTATCACCGCAAGCGCACTTGAATCTGCGGCCAGCGAAATGGAAGAGTTGATTGCGAGCCAGAACTGGCTAGTAGCCGAGTCAAAATTTGAAGCTTTAAAAGCTGTCTTTACGCGTACTGTCGACTACCTGAGGCTATACTTGCAATGATTGGCAGTGACACTCTTGTACTTATCGCACTGGCTCTGGCTACCATTGCACTGCTGGCCGCAGTTGTCGGCAACATTGCTCTGCGTAAGCGCATGGATTTTACTCCTGACCGCGGTCGCAATAGTACTAGCCAACTAAACAATGATATGGCCGCGTTAAAGCGTGAAGTGGCGATGCTTGGAGATACAGTCGAGCGCTTTAGAGCGCAGAGCCTGGCGGGCATCAGCGAAAGCATTGCTGAAAAAGGCACTATCATCAAGGCCGATCTCAGTCACGAGTTGCATCGCGAATTAGAGGTTGTTACCGATGAGTTTGACAAGGCGCTGTCGTCAATCGTTGAGCGACTTGACCAGAAGCAAGAAGAACTTTCTGTGCGCATAGACAATTATAGCAGCGCCGCTTCATCTCTACCTGAACAACCGGCTCCTGTTGAACTTCCACCTCCTAATCAACCTCCTCCACTTCCAGCTCCCCCACCTGACCCACGCATCAACAGTCTCATCGCCGCATCAGTGATCGACCGCTTTCTGTCGTCATTAGAAGATGGTCAAGACAAACGCAAATGTTTGCTGGCTTCACTCGATTCGGTGCAAGACACAGCGGTGCTAGCCAAATTGGCAGTGGCATATCCGAGTACCAATTCGTGGCTGATTCTAAAAGAGCTGGTCGATCGTGGAGTAGTCAGCGATATTGCCGGCTGGGCGCTTGTAAGTGGTGCTGCGCTGACTGCAGCTGCCGGCCAGCATCAGCAGGCAGAAGAATTTTATCAGGCGGCCAGATTGAGTTTCTCTGCTGCTGGCGGTGTAAATCACGAAGGCTTGTACGTAATCGCTCACAGTCTTGCGCGCCTGCTTTCCCAGGGTGACAGGGCTCCGCTGGCCGATATGCTCAAACAGGAAGCCGAAACTCATTTGCGTTTTTTGATGGAAACAAAGCCTACCGCCATGGCATTACCTGCGGTGCAGCTGGCAGAGTTTTATATTAATGAAGAACGGTATGAAGCGGCCAGTATTTTGTTTCGCCAGATAATTGATCTGGCCAGTCAGGTCTTTCCTGATGCTATCTATAATGGTGAAAGTGCCGGCCGCCTCTGGCAGGGACTAGCTTTCAGCCTTTCACGTCTGGTTAACAAAACTGAACCTAGAGAATTGTTTTTATTCATTGGTGACGAGACTATCGCCTTTTTGGAAAAGGCTCTGGCGGCAAAAATGCCGCTGTCTGATAGTGAACGTCAGGCGATGCAACTTTGTTTGCTCAGACTTTGTGAGCGAGACAAAGATTCTGATGCCGCTCTAACTGTGGCGAAGAGTCTGCTCGATGATGGAGTCAGGCTGGCTGTTGATAGCGAAAACAAAGAGCGGTTCAATTTTGTCGCCGGTGAAATATTAGGTACTGTCGATGAATTGCAGTTGAGTCGCAAAAAAGATGGTATGCCTCTTCTAAAACGACTTGTTGGAATTTTTATGGCTGTTAATAATCATAATAAAGCAGCTTCGGCCGGTGCCAAGTTGGTGGATGCCACCCTTGATCTCTTCGGTGACGCTTCGCTTGAAACTGTGGCGCCAATCAACGCTCTTGCAGATGTGTACAAAGCGATGGGTCGCTATGATCTGGCCGAAGAGTGCTATCGACAAATTCTTGAAATTCAGTATAAAGTCTATCCCACAGAACACGAAGAAATGGTTGACGTTTTACTCAATCTGGCTCAGGTGTGCAAATTGCAAAAAGACGTAGGTGAGGCCGAAATCTTCCTGGAGAGCGCTATGGAAATGTGCACTCATGTTTTTGACGTCACTGGCGAAAGTAGCTCTAATTCTAGTTCTAGTTCTAATTCAGATTCAAATTCAGATTCAGAGTCGAAACCAGGAGCAGAAGACATGGAAGAGTCGCAACGACGACGTAAGGCACTTATGGACCGCGCCGAAGCCCTGAAAGGCCAGCTTTCGCACGCTCTATAAGCTTAGATGCGGTTTACTTTCACGTTAGCGAAAAACTCGTCAAAACACTTAATCATGTACTCAACTTTCTCGTCGGTAATACCTGGATAGACGCCGATGACAAAAGAATTATTCATCACTCGATCAGAATTTTCCAGTGAGCCCACTTGACGCATGTTGATATTTTGATAAGCCGGCTGCCTGACCAGGTTTCCACCAAATATATGTCTGGTGGCAATTTTTTTGCTTTCCAGATGGTGCACTAGATCGGCTCGCTTAAATTTGGCTTTGTCTTTCACCGTGATTACAAAACCAAACCAAGATGGGTCACTACCAGCAGTGGCGCAAGGTAAAATTAAATCATCTTCGTATTTACTCAGACTTTCTTTAAGCCGACTCCAGTTGGCCCTGCGGGCGGCAACAAAGCCGGCGATTTTATTCAGTTGAGCTACTCCAATAGCTGCCTGCATGTCAGTCAATTTCAGGTTGTAGCCAATATGCGAGTAGATATATTTATGATCGTAGCCAGGTGGCAACGATCCTAATTGCCAGCCGAAGCGCTTACCGCAAGTGTTGTCTTTACCAGGGTCGCAGTAACAGTCTCGTCCCCAGTCACGAAAAGATTCGACAATGATTTTAAGAATTGCGTCGCTGGTGACAACACAGCCGCCTTCACCCATGGTGATATGGTGCGCCGGATAGAAACTCGAAGTAGCCAGATCGCCAAAGGTGCCAGTCAGCTGGCCTTTGTACAAACTGCCGAGAGCGTCGCAATTGTCTTCAATCAAAAAGAGATTGTGTTTTTTTGCAAATGCACAAACTGCGCCGAGGTCAAAAGGATTGCCTAAAGTGTGAGCCACTATCATGGCTCTGGTGCGTGGGCTCAGTGCTTGTTCTAAATAGTTGACGTCAATATTCATTGTGGTTAATTCCACATCTACGAATACGGGGGTCAAATTATTTTGAATGATCGGATTGACAGTTGTGGGGAAACCGGCAGCTACGGTAATTACCTCATCTCCTGGCAACAATTGTCTGTCTTTCAAGCGTTCTGAAGTCAGCGCTGAGACAGCCAATAGATTCGCCGACGAGCCCGAATTACAAAGCAAGGCATAGCGCCTGCCCAGGTAACGGGCAAATTCTTGCTCGAATTGTTTAGCGAAACGCCCCGTGGTAAGCCAGAAATCTAGCGACGAGTCCACCAGATTGACCAGCTCTTCTTCGTCAAAAATTCGGCCGGCATAAGGCACGAATGTTTTACCCGGTTCAAAGGTCTCAGCAGGCCAGTTTTCAGCATAGAAGGCGCGGGTCAGCTCTAGAATCTGCGCTCTCAATTGGTCGGATTTTGACATCAAAGTCTCTTACTGTTGCTCGTGAAGACCGGGCCGAAGCGGCTATAATTATAGCCGCCTCTTAGATTTGGATAAACCATGAAAGTAGTGATTCTTGCCGGTGGTCTTGGCACAAGATTGCAGGAAGAGACCTCCGTCAAGCCGAAGCCTATGGTAGAAATAGGCGGCCGACCCATGCTCTGGCACATCATGAAGCTTTACGCTTCTTATGGCTATAAAGAGTTTGTCATAGCTCTTGGATACAAGGGCGGCGTTATCAAGGACTATTTTCTCAATTATCGCCATCGCGACAGCAACCTGGTGGTTTCACTCAAAAGCGGCGACGTTACCGTTAGCCAGTGTGACGATGTCGAAGACTGGACTGTGCATTTAATTGATACCGGCCATGATGCCATGACCGGGGGCCGCATCAAATGCGCCGCTGAGTATATTGGCGACGAGCCATTTATGGTCACATACGGTGACGGTGTGGCAGACGTCGATATCAAAAAAGTAGTTGAACATCACAAGCTATCTGGGCTTAAAGCAACGGTTACGGCAGTGAGACCACCGGCTCGCTTTGGCGCAATCTACCTTGAAAATACTAGAGTGGAGCGCTTTGAAGAAAAGCCTCAGACCGGAGCTGGCTGGATTAACGGCGGTTTCTTTGTCTTGGAGCCCGGGGTAAAAGACTATATAGCCGACTCTACAACAATTTTTGAACGAGATCCGTTGAATCGCCTTGCAAGTGAAGGGCAGCTGGCTTCGTACCAGCACCATGGCTTCTGGCAGTGCATGGACACCGTGCGTGACGTTGAGCTGCTGCAAAAATTATGGAGCGAAAATCAAGCGCCGTGGAAAGTTTGGGGCTAGAGTAATGAAAGAAATAGCTGGAGTACTTATCCAACCGTTAAGTCAAATTGGTGACGAACGCGGCAAAATTATGCATATGATGCGCGTCGACGACAGCGCCTTCGAAAAGTTCGGCGAGATTTACTTTTCAGTTGTTTATCCTGGTGTGATTAAAGGCTGGCATTTGCATAAAGAAATGACCCTCAACTATGCATGCATCAGCGGCAAGATCAAGCTTGTGCTTTTTGATGAGCGTGAAAGTTCCGCTAGCAAGGGCGTTTTGCAAGAAATTTTTCTAGGAGAAGAGAATTACAAACTGGTGCAAATTCCGCCTGGTGTCTGGAATGGCTTTAAGGGTTTGGGCATCAAAGAGGCTATAGTAGCTAATCTTGCCACCACTGCTCATGACCCGCATGAAATCACGCGCATGGATCCTTTAAACAATTACATTGGTTATGACTGGTCATTGAAAAATAAATGAGCATCAACGAAATCAAGCGTGCCCTGGTAATTGGCGCATCGGGGCAGGTTGGTGGTGTCATTGCCCGCCGGCTCGTTGCTTCTGGTGTCACCACCTGTGGTACTTACTGTGGTCACAAGCCTGAACAAAGTAGTAATTACGAACTACAGCATTTAGACCTGCTCGACAGTGATGAAGTACACAAAGTCATAAAAGATGCAGCCCCTGACTGCATTTATTTAGCCGCTTCATACACTGATGTTGACGGCTGTGAAAACGACCCTGAGCGCTCATATGCTGTCAACGTCTCTGGTGTGCGCGATATGGTTTCCGCAGTGCAAGATAAACCTTGCAAGCTCGTATATTTTTCCAGTGACTATGTTTTTGATGGTCTCAAAGGCCCCTATGACGAAAAAGCAAAGCCGGCTCCCCTAAACGTATACGGTCAGCATAAATTGGAAGCTGAACGCATTATTGCTTCAAGCGGTCTCAGTAATATAATTGTGCGCACCACTGTGGTCTACGGAGATGAATGGCAGCGCAAAAACTTTGTGGCTCGCCTCATTGCCACTCTCGGTAAGGGTGAAAGCTTAACTGTTCCGAACGATCAAATCGGCAATCCAACTTATAACGAAACACTGGCTGATGCTTCCATAGAACTCTGTAATTCATACAATCAGGGCGTCTTTAACATTGCCGGCCAAGAAAGAGTCAGTCGTTATCAATTTGCGGTCGAAGCTGCTCAAGTCTTTGGTCTAGACCAGTCTTTAATTAAAGCCACCACCACTTCGGCTTTGAAGCAAGCGGCAAAGCGACCACTGGCCGGGGGTCTAATTTTGACAAAAGCAAAATCAGCCCTGAAAACAGAGCTGATTGGCTACAAAGACGGTTTGCTCAAATTAAAAGAGTTGCTATCGCCTTAAATTAGTCGTCTGGCCCCATTAAATCTGGAGTCGGTGTCGATGGCGGATTTAGTGGCCGTGGCATCGCGCTGGTGCCGCTGCCATATTGTTTCTCTTCGATTGATTTCAAAAATGCGTCTTGTTTGGCAGCACCGGCGGCCATTTCATCCGCTTTTTTGGCCAGCATTTTGGCCTGTGCCATTTCATCCCACCGCTGGCGCTCATGCTCTTCCATTTGCCTGCGGCGGTCAACAGCCTCGCGTTTACGGCGCTCGACGCGTTCTTGTTCAACCCGGCGCAATGCCTCTTCCTCGCGCATTTTGCGCTGCTTATCCATTGAAGGCATGATTTTTCTCCCAACTGACCCTAATTGGACTCTTTCTTAGATTTACCCGCTGGAAGGCAAAAATAAAAGGCCCTCTACTGGCTGATATCTTCCAACTTACTTTTTCTCGCAACGCCGGTTTTAATTGCCACTTGAGCCACTGCTTCGGCCACGCGTTGCCCCACCAGCGGATTAAATACGCCAGGAATAATGTAATCTTCATGCAGCTCACTGTCGGAGATCACATTGGCTATAGCGTACGCGGCAGCTAGTTTCATTTCTTCATTGATATCAGTTGCCTGACAGTCGAGTGCTCCGCGGAAAATACCGGGGAAACAAAGTACGTTGTTAATCTGATTCGGATAATCAGATCGGCCGGTAGCCATAATGCGCACAAATGGTGCCGCATCTTCAGGCATCACTTCTGGTACCGGATTGGCCATGGCAAAGACAATCGGGTCTTTGGCCATGCGTTTTAGTGATTTGGCATCGATGGTGCCGGGGCCCGACAGCCCGAGGTAAAGGTCTGCGCCATCCAGTGCATCTTCAATTGTGCCTTTAAAAGTAGTTGGATTGGTATTGTCGGCAAACCAATCTTTCATGTAATTCATATGCTCGCCGCGGCCTTTATAAATCGCGCCCTGGCGGTCAAAACCGATGATGTTTTTGACTCCGGCATTCATCAGAATTTTAGAGCAAGCTACTCCGGCTGCACCGACGCCGCTGACTATTACTTTTAAATTGGCTATGTCTTTTTTTACAATTTTAACTGCGTTTAAAAGGGCGGCCAGTACCACAACTGCTGTGCCGTGTTGATCATCATGAAAGACAGGAATATCAAGTTCGGCTTTTAATCGTTCTTCGATTTCGAAACAGCGTGGTGCCGAAATGTCTTCTAAATTAATGCCACCAAATACGGGGGCAATATTTTTGCAGGCTTTGATAATTTCTTCTACGTCTTGTGTGGCCAGTGCAATAGGAAAAGCATCTACTTTGCCAAATTCTTTAAAGAGCATGCACTTGCCTTCCATGACTGGAAGTGAGGCTTCAGGGCCTATATTTCCCAGGCCCAGCACAGCTGATCCGTCAGTGATAACAGCGACGGTATTGCGCTTGATGGTGAGTTTGTAGACGTTCTCAGGTTCGTTGTGAATGGCCATGCATACCCGCGCTACGCCGGGAGTGTAAGCCATGGAAAGATCGTCACGCGTTGTCAGTGCCACCTTATTAGTGATTCTGATTTTGCCGCCTAAGTGCATTAAGAAGGTGCGATCCGAGACATTGACCACTTCTATGCCAGGCATAGATTTAATTTGAGCTACCAGCTTTTCGCCGTGCTCAGAATTACGCACATTTACTGTCAAGTCGCGCACAATGGCGTTTTTTTCAAAGCCATGAATATCGATGGCCCCAATGTCTCCACCAACTTCCCCAATCAGCGAAGTGACTTTCCCAAGCATACCCGGCACGTTGTTAATTTTCAGCCTCAGGGTAAGGCTGTGACTGGCGCCAGGTTTAACTGAACCGGCCAAAATATCTGAATTTTTTTCGTCGCTTTTGTCTGCTGATTCGCCAGACTTATTTGTGGGTGATTGAAATTGAGTGGTCATTTATATTGCTCTTGCCTGCTTGGAAACGTTATGTACATTAAGGTGTCTGCATTTGAGTCTGTGTGGATTATGTTAAGCTGGACCTGTGCCAAAAGGCCATGCTTCTTCCTTTTTTTTAATGGCTTGGCAAGCTTTGTGGCCTTGAGGAGAACAAGAATTAAATGTCGAAAAAAGAAAATGAAACGCTGGGTAACTTCGAACTGAGTAAGCAGGGAGTGGTTACCAGACGCGACGTATTGATGATGGGAGCCGTGGCCGCCACGACGCTGTCAGCAAACGCACTTTCGGCAGCGGCGGCGCCGGCGGCGGGAGCAGTCGTAACCAAAGATC
>CASBPX010000176.1 GCA_949127735.1 Candidatus Obscuribacterales bacterium
GTATTCTTTAATTCCCATGGCTTTCAAAATCAAGTTGGTTGAACCGCTAAGTAAATGCACCAGCGGCCTGGCAAAAGCCGAAATCACACTCATCGGTTTAGCAACATATTTTGCCACCAGCTCTGGTGCGTGAAGTGCCAATCGCTTTGGTACTAATTCGCCTAAGATCAAAGAAAAATATGTGGTGGCAACTACAACGACGGTTATCGATAGACTTGCCGCGTGCTTCTCGAGCTCAGGATATGGCTTAAACAGAAGAGTCAAGTCGTCTGTAATATTTGCGCCGCCATAGGCACCAGCAAAGATACCAATAGTGGTGATACCTATTTGAATAGTAGAGAGGAAATCGTTTGGGGAGGCCGCAATTTTAAGCGCGGTGCGCGCGCCCAGGTCGCCGTTTTCAGCCCAATGTTGCAGTTTAGTTTTTCTGGCCGAAATAATGGCAATCTCTGACATAGCGAGAGCGCCATTCAAAATTATCAGAAGAAAAATGATCACAACTTCAAATAGAATCGTGGACATTAGTATGGCAGCCTTTTTCCAGTCATTCCCGCAACAATGAAGTTTGTAGCTAGTGCCTGCCTGAGACTGATACCGATCGCCGGTGCTGAATCAGGCAAGAAATTGCCGACCGCTATTTTGGCATTGTTATCAAAATGTCCAACCATATGCAAAACATAACCGCGACCAAAGGGAAAGATTACAGCAAGTACTCCTGCTTTGTCTGGATCTTCTCCAGCTAACTGACGACTTGTAATTAATACATGCACCGCATCCGGTTTAAGAATACGTATCAGGTGCGAAGCCGAATCTAGCTTCCAAAAGGCGCTACGCACAGTGTTAATGGCAAGGACCGGGTCTGGTGCGAGATATTCGGCATCATAAATATCTTTCTTATTTACACCTTTGTTCCAGCCGATATAACCGGGAAAAGTTTGCGCCACCATGTTGTCTAAAGCCCAGTCAGTAGTAAGCAAGTAACCACCGTTTTTGACAAAGTCGCGCACAGTCTGCAGCCGGTCTCTCTTTATTTGCCCGGCACAGTTAATGATAAGAACCTTAGTACTGGCAAGCATTTCAGGCGATAATTCACTGGCTTTGACATGCTGGTAAGGAATTTGCAATTTGGAAAGTGTTTTGTCAGCTTTGTCCCACTGGCCGGCCACTTCTACCACAGCGCTGGCGTCGCTAGCAGATCCGCTCAGCACAAAATCAGGATGGGCCTTAGTCAGCCAGGCTCGGAAGACCAGAGGATCGACCCGTGCACTCTGTGCTTTACCCGTTACCGGCGGTAAGTCGAAAAAATTAGCAATGGCGTGGGCCGCGTTCAGATTGACTCTGGTCTGGCCGGCTAAATCTTGAGCAGCGTCAACAGAAGTAACATTTCCCTGCAAGGACTGCAAAGACTGTTTTGCGGCGGCTTGACCAATTGGCGGTGCCAGCGGGGGAGCATCAGCCTGCGCCGCCGGGATTGAAACTTGAACCTGAACCAAAACCAAAGCAAAAGCAAAAAAAGTCTTAGCGGCAAATATTAGGGATGTGAGTAGACGATTTTCTGGCAAAATATTTCTCAAAAGCGCTCTTAGTATAAATTAAGGACGGCAGTATCACTTCACTGTTCCGATACGGCACTCAACCCAGCTCTAGCACAGCGATAATTTGGCAAAAAGAAGATGCTAGAATGGCGCCGTTAGTGCTAATACGTCATTAAGTGAGTCAAAATCAATTATGTTTGCAAAAGCTACATTAGCTTCAATAGTTTGCATCAATCTGCTCGGGTTCGGATATCAAGCGCCGGCCATGGCCCAGGCAGCTGAACCTACTGCAACCAGTGCTGTAGAAAAGCGCGAATTGACTGGCTACTTTCTTACTTTCAATGGTCGTGCCTTGCCGGTCAAACAAGCCAGTATCAACGGCGCAGGCATACTAACCGCTCCAATTATTTCACTGACTTTACCTGTAAATATTTCGGGTTTTGTTCGCCCTGGACTGAACGAGCTTGCGGTTGAATACATTAGCGATGCCAAAACACCCATGAATTTGCTGGTGGAAAAGCGCACAGCAGGGCCAAAAAAAGAAGAGTTGGCTAAACTGGTATTGCCGGCGGACCAGTCATCACGAGCCATGACCACCAAGAAAATTTCTTTCAGTTTGCCTTCAGATCAAGTAACAAGCAAAATTGAAAAATTGAGTGACGATGACAAGAAGTCCATCGAGCAAGAATTGCAAAACTACTGGAATGCGCTCAGTGAACATAAAGGAGAGAGATTAAAAGCGATCTACAAAGATTCGCTAGATGACGAGCGCAAGCTCTGCCCGGAGAGTGCCAGTTTCTTTGACAAAATTTTGGTGCGCGAGGCTTCAGTTTTGCGTAATCCTGCAATCAAATTAGAGCCACTTGATACCACTGGTCTTAATTTTAAAGTGGAGGGGGACAGAGTTAAGCTCTATAGAGAGGATAAAAAGCCACTGCTGGTGAGCAATGAAGTTGATGTTCAAACCGAGCCGGTAATGGTGGAAGTGCAGGGCAAAGGCAAGACACAAAGTCAGTCAGCGAAAGCCAAAACCAAAGAAAAAATCGTGCGCTACTTCCTCTACTTTAAACAAAACAGCCAGGACGGCAACAATGAATGGTCTTTGTCGCTGCCACCCAATGCCTGATGCCTACTCAATTGTGACCCTATGCGTGCATTAAAATTCTTGCTGGCCTTCGTGGTGCTCATCGGGGCGGCGCTGGTGGCTGCTGGTTATTTATTGAACGAAAAGTTGCAGGAGAGCCATAATCACCACGGTCAGAATGATTTGATTGCAGTGACGCGCGGCATGTCTCTAGACGAAATTTTAAGCAAGCTTGAAAGTAAGAAGATTATTGAAAAAGCACTTTATTTGAAATTGTATATTCGCTCCAAGGGTGCAAACCCCGTCATTAAAGCTGGTGATTATCGCTTCAAATCGCCAATAACTCCTCTGGAAGCGCTCAGCACTCTAGAAGCTGGAGGCATTGAGCTCAACAAGCTTACTGTGATTGAGGGCTGGACACGATTTGAAATTGCCGATGCTATGGCCAAAATTAAAAGCCTGAAAATTGACCGCAAGGGTGCTCTTGCGCTAATGAATAAAGTTAGTTTGATCGCCGACATTGATCCTATTGTCAGCAATCTGGAAGGTTATCTCTTCCCTGACACTTATTTTGTGCAGTCTGATACTAAGCCACAAGAGCTCATTGCAGCTATGGTGCAACGCTTTCGCACGGTCTGGGAAAAGGAAAGAAATCCATATGCTTTGACTGCACATAAAGCAATTACCATGGCATCAATTATTGAAACGGAAGCAAAACTTGAGCAGGAGCGGCCGGTGGTGGCGTCGGTAATCAACAATCGTATCGCCCGCAAAATGCCACTGGCAATGGACTCTACCATTGTTTACGCTTCTAAAATGATCGGAAAATGGAAGGGCAACGGTATCGTTTACCAAAGTGATCTTGATTTGAAGTCTCCGTACAACACACGAAAATATTATGGCTTGCCACCAGGGCCGGTGGGCTCTCCTGGTCAAAATTCAATCCACGCAGCGCTAAATCCGGTTGAAAGCGGCTTTATCTATTATGTGCGAGACCCGGCTTTTAACAATGGCAAACACAATTTTTACAGCCGGCCGCAAGACTTTGAGGTGGGCGTGCAAAAATTAAGAACCTGGGAAGCGCAGCAAAAGAAACACTAAAACGTGATCTTATTTACTTGCGCTTTGGCGGAAAGATCAAGACACTGTCCCACATACCATAGCGCTCTTGCACATCATTACCGAGGCGTGGTACCTCGGCTCCAGCTATCAGTGGTGTCTTCTTGGTAGATATTGCTGTGGGTTTGTCTAGATGTTTTGCGTAGTAGGTCAGGTCGTCGGCTGGCGTAGCCGATGACTGTTCCATGGTCGTGGTAATTGCCACCTTTTGACTACGCAAAATATCTGCTGTTGATCTGTATGCACCAGATGTGGTGTCGGCTCCGTGCATCATGCCAGACCAGTATACAATCTTGTTGCCGCTGTTGGCGTCGAGAATCTGCTTCATCTGTCTGGCCATGAAGTTGTCTCTTTCTTGGGCTGCCCTGGCATCAGAATCTCCTGTGCCATTGTCAATGCCAACTACTTTCATACCAGTGCTGCGGGCATTGTCCATCATTTTTGCAAAGTCATTGGTTTGATATGCCTCAGGCAGATCTTTGAGATTGCCAGATTTATTGTATTTATCAAGTTGGCTTTGGGGAATTTCTAGAGCGAGATGAGTTGCTCCTGCTGCTCTCAAGTCTTTCATCGCTTCGGCGCCAAACTTGTGCATTGGCCCATCGAGAGAATGCTGCTCGCCGATCATCAGCACGCGACTGTTGCGCATGGCGTCGCTCAAGTGTTTGGTCGGATCTTCGCCCGCTCTATTAATTTCATCAAGGTAAGGCTTGGCTGTGAGCTTTTCTTTGAGGTCGAATTTTTCTTTGAATTTCCCGAATGCTTCAAGATTTTGCGTTGGGCTCAAATCTTTGTGATTGGGATTTTCTTTGAGGTAGGCTCCCCCGAGGCTGCCACTGTTTTGTTGAAAATCAATGAAGGCCTTCCGCTGAGTAGGGTCTGCCAGATGCTTGAGCAACTTTTCGTCATTCATTTGTTCAATTGTCAGCGTCTTGCCAAAACCTTCTTGTTTTAGTGATTTGTCTATAGCCTGAACGGCTTCTACTTTTCCTGGCTTCATCAGGTTAGCCAGTTGCTCAAGTTTTTTGTTTTGTTCAGCAAAAGTCGGCTCGTCGGCACGCAGGTCGCGACCTACCCATTCAGAATTTCTTCCTATTTGTTCTAGGGCGGCAAAGGTTTCTTTGACACGTTCTGTGCCGTATTTGCCCATCATTTGTCTAAACGCTTGGTTGCGATACGAGTCAGGGGCGAACAAGCCACCTAGCGGTCTTTCGACAACATTGCCATTTTCACCGGTCATATCAAAAAAACGTCTCTCGAACTCTGGATCTTTTTTGAATATCCCGCCCAAGTCTGGCTCTTTCTCCTTGGGCACACCCAGGGTAAAAGCACCGCTTCTATTTCTTTCGGTCGTTTGACTTGGCCCTGTGCGCTCCTGACTTTCGGCGGTTAAAATTTGCCGCGTCTTATTCCCGTCACCTACGTCGAGTGATCGCTCTTTAGCCGGTTCTGGTGTGTCGCTTTTTGGGTTTGCCATGGATTACAAACGCTGATTTAACCTAATAGATTAAGTGAAAACCTGCCAGTATAAGTTGTATGTACCCGTTTGCGGGTCTTTTTTTACTTTGGGATTTCGGGCAAAGCGCGCGAATTCACAAACTACTTTTGCAGTTTAGTAAAAGTATGGTGTCTTTAAGGTCCAGGCATTACCTTTATAATTCTGGTGCAGCAGCTGGAAGGCTAATTTAGACATGGCACTGGTACCGCTATTTGTAGCGCCGAGCTTAGTGGCTCTAACTACCATGTGAAGAGCCTCAGGCACCCTTGGATCGCTCTTGTGGGCTTTGGCATACTCGGTGACAACCTTACCCAAATAGTTGGCTGCTGGTGACGCGCTATTGATCACAGTCAGCTCAGCTTTCGCTTTGGTAAGCTCGGATGCTTTGATGAAATCTTTTCCCGGGTATTTCACTGCAGTATCAGCCTTAATCGCATCCCACCAGTTGTCTTGATAATCATCGAGGTGATTAAACGCTGTTGTGCGCGCCACGCCTGCTGTAATATATGGCCTTGATCCTGGATTTTTCAACATCATAAATGCGGCGCTAAAGTCTTTACTGTCTGGCGCTGCCTGATCATAATTTGTCAGAGAGTTTGTTAATGCGGGCATAGACTTGCGCAGTAATAAACCGGCTTTGCTAGCACTAGCTGAGTCATGCAAAAGCACTGAGCGACAGAAAGCAGCTTGAGCAAAATCAGCTCGTAGACCTCTGGGAATGCGCTCTGATTCGGCAGCTAACAAAAACTGCGCCAGTGGCAACCTTTGATTGAGCACAACTGCGGCTTCGGGCCTGAGTACTGGCGCAAGAGTTTTATAGGCAACAATTTTTTTCTTGTCGTCTTCAGCCCACTGCTCTGCCAGAAAGGCACCTTCAGCTTCACCTACAACAAGTGCAGGTGAGCAATAAGAAAGGGCCAGCATCTCGTCTAATGAGTTAGCTAGATTTAGTTTGAGCAAATTCAATTTGTTTACTGCCGAGGGCGCTTTGGTGACCTTAAGGGTAGTGTCAATGATGGCTCTTGCCTGTGCCTCTGCACTTCGGGCCGATAGAATTCGCGCTTGTTGGTAGCCGGCCGTGACATAGCCCGCGCTGCTTTTTGGCACCGCGGCTAATGCACTAAGAATTTCAAGAGCCATTGGCTCATTGCCTTTTAGCTTGGCGGCGGCGCAAATCAGCCAGGCCAGACTTTTGTCTTTCCGGAAACGCTCTATTGCATGGTCTGTAGACTGCTGATCATCGCTCGAGAATGTCCAGATCCAATCGGTCATATCGTCGGCGCGCATGGCAGCGGCAAGTTTACTATCGTCGACTTTATGCGTGGTGGCAGACTCTTCAGAGTCTTCCTTAAAAGCGTTGTCCAGCAGATAAACATAGACTTCCATATCGTCGTAAAAAGTGGCATCAGTGCCCGAGACCAGCCGTTTACTTATATCAGTCAATGCAACTGCCGGATCGAGCCGGACGCCGACAAATTTCAATAGCGAAGTCACTGATTCCTTCAATGAAGTCAATGAAGGATCGTTTTGCAGCTCCACCAGCTTATCTCGAGCGGCAAGTAGGGCCACTTGATCAACGCCTTTATTGGAGCTGAGTGTAGCTTTTCGAATCAGGCAACGTGCCACTAAATAGGCCGAAATCTTTTTATAAGGAGAGGTGGTATCAAGGGCGATTAAGCCAAATTGTTTAGCAGCTTCGTCGAAATTTTTAGCATAAAAATGGGCCGCTGCAATTTGATAGGCGCGTTCTTGTTTAACTTCTTCGCTCGCAGAAGCTGGGGCCGGCTCAGGAAAAGGCGGCTCGGGCGACGTCACCTTTTTAGAATAGTCATAAGATCTTCCGCCACAATGACAAAAGACTTTGTCTTGAGCAGCCAACCATTCTCTGACCTCATTACTTCCGGCACCGTATTTGGTGACCTTATCTTGTAGAGTTTTGGTTGCTTGAGTGAAGGCGTCGGCTGTACAATTCAGATAGGGATTATAATCATCTTCTCCGCCTACTTGCCGATATTTGCTGATACTGTCTAATTTAGCCAGGCCGGTTGAGCCCGCAGCCGCCTTATTGCGCGCCTTGAGCCAGAGTTCACTGGCCGAATCGTCATCATTGCTGCCTGTGCCAAGGCGGAAGCGCCACAGGCTAAGCGCTTGATTTTGCTCAGTGACGGTCAGCGGTTTACCGTAAAGAGTGCGGTAAGCGACAAAGAGATAAGAACGAGCGAATGTAGGTTCAACAAGCCCTAAGTTGCCGTCGGCAAAAAATTGAAGTGGTAGATCTGGATGGAGGCTGTATGAATAAATCGCGTCATCATAAAACGGCCCACATGCTGATGCCGGAATCACTGGCAAAATACCCAGTTGGCAGGCCATAGCAGCTACCAAAACTCTTTTAATTCTTCCATTCAAGCTAAAAATGGCCAATTTTGTTCTCCTCAGTCAGTTTAATATCTATCAGTTTGCCGGCTTCATTGAGGCTCTCACGATTCCAGCCGGGAGAGCAAAACAAATAAATGTGATTGAATCGGCTCAATCTCTGAGCAACAACGCTGATTGCCCCAGAGTCTGTAAGCGATAGCCCGATTGCCAGCTTGTTATTAAAAGTGAGTGGTAGTCGAGATTTTAGAAGCTGCAAAGCTTTGCTTTGACCGGCACCCATGGTGAAAAACATGGGCACCACATGATCAATATTACCGTATTGCACTTGATCAACTGCTTCTTTGAGCCAAGTATCACCCTGACTCCATGAAGCTAAAGCAGTGGTAGAGACTGTCATGCCTTGTGGCAGCGCTTTTTGTAAATCTCGCAGTAACTGCAAATAGAATTGCCGCTGATTTTGTCTGGCATCAAAATCGATTTGTACAGCGTCAACTTTGCTTCGCAGTGTAAGCTGAGCAATTTTTTCAGCCAGCTCCGTGCTGACCTTTGAAAAATTTCCATCTAGCGGTAGTGATTTTACCTCCACGCGAGCTACCGCCTCGCGGTAACAACCGCTGGGCAGTTGCAATCGTGACAGACGCGGCTGGCAATCTACCTGATTGCCGTCGACAATGAAACGGCCTACTAAAAAAGCTACGCCCACCTTTTTAGCATCAACCGAGCGTAGATCTTCTATTTTCTGCCAAGACCAGAGCATTACCCGTGGTATCGGAGTTTCAACGGCGAAGACAGCACTAGCACTAGTATTGGTACTGGCGCAAACCAGTACTGCCATGGCCGAAGCTAATCGAAAAACGAAGTGGCGCACTATTTACCAGCAAAAAATTGAGCTAAAGTGTTCCCTTGTTTGGCCCTGAAATTGGTGCCGATAGTGGCAAATTCTATGGTTTTGGCCGCACTGCGGCGACCTGAAGGCATGGGGTGGCTATCGATGAATTGTTTTAATGTAGCAAGCTGCCCCGGTTTATTGAACGAACTACATGCCTCAACAATATCTGGCATTTTCCTCTCACCAACTTTGTCGTAGAGTGCTTGCCAGTGCTCGCCTAAAAATTTGAAGCCTTGTTGTTGACTGGCTTGTGCTGAAATTATGCGACCCATAAAATGCGGTGCATCTTGAGCCCTGACATCCTTGTCAAGACTTAAATTAAGTGCCTTATCAATGCAAGATTGATCTCTAAACGCGGTCAGTGCAAATAGATTGCGATTGCGCTCTTCTGGCGTGACTGACTTTCTCCAGGCCTCCTCGATGCGCGCAAATTCCGTGCTACCGCCGTTGTAAGCCACTACCTGCACGATAGGCGAAAGCATATCACCGTCTAACGATTTGGCATTACTGAGGTAAGGTTCAAATTTTTCTCGACAAAATGCAAGAACTTCGGTGTCACCACCAATAGTGCCAAGTGTTCTAATCAGTCGCGCTCTGACCTCAGCGGTCAAATCGTCGTCTGAGTCTTTCCTGACATACGTGAGCCTCTCCAGTTGGGGCTTGAGTACTTTGCGCACATAGGTCTGAAATGCCATTCGGCTCGGTTCATCCACCATTGCATCTAACTGACCAAGTTGACTGATGAGAACGCCAAGTACATAAGGGTCTTGGTCCTGGGCAAAGACTTGAGTCAGCGACAAATAGTCATTCAGCGGTAGCTTCCCGGCTACGGCCAGGGCCATCACGTCACTCAAGACGGAGACACGCTCGCTGACATTGAGCTGTTTTAGAAGGGCTTGGTCATGCAATAGTTCAAGCTGTGAGGCACTATAGCCGGTGCGGAAATAACCGTTACCGGTGCCGTTGATAAGAGCAGGCTTGAACTTGACCGTTAGTTTAGCCTGTTGGCTGGAAAGCAAGGTCGCCTCTGAACTCTTCTCGTTTTTAAGCATCAGTGGTACCTGCCATGGCATGGCCGGTTTGACCTTTTCGTCGGAATTTAAAAAGAAACGAGTCTGATTTACGATAAGGTTTGTGGTCGTTTTAGAATCAAATGAAACCAGAGGGCAGCCTGGTGCATGTACCCAAGTATCCATTAGTTTGGCTACATTGATTTTTCCGTCGGTAGCACTCGACAGCGAGTTCCACAAATCTTCAGTCGATGCATTGTTGAAAGCATGCGACTTCATATAGGCTTGAATGCCTTTTTGGAATTTGTCTTCGCCCAGATAAGTCTCGAGCATGCGCAGCAGAGCTGCACCTTTGCTATAGGTAATCTCGTCAAACATTTCTAAAGCATCATTGGGCGAAATGACGGGCGACTGTACCGAGCGCGTCGCGGCAATGGCATCCGCATCTAAAGTACCCACTCGTTCTACGGCAAAGTCATCCCATATGCGCCAGTCGGGTCGCAAGAAATCTTCCGCCTTGTCAGCCATCCATGTGGCAAAAGCTTCGTTGAGCCACAGATCATCCCACCATTTCATGGTCACCAGGTCGCCAAACCAGAGATGTGCCATTTCGTGCGCGACGATATTAACCACACGCATTCGAGAGCTGAGAGCCGAATTCTTTTCGTCTACCAACAGCGCGCTCTCTCTAAAGGTTATAGCGCCAAGGTTCTCCATGGCGCCAGCGGAGAAATCGGGAATTGCGATTAAGTCAAGTTTGTCTAGTGGATATGGTTGACCAAAATAGTTTTCGTAGTAAGGCAAGAGTTTGGCGGCCGCAGACAGTGCATATGGTGCCAGCAATTCTTTGCCCGCCGTATACCAGACGCGAATTTTTTTACCGTTGACCACTGCTGCTTCAGTGCACTGGAATGGGCCCACAATCAAGGCAAATAGATAAGTAGACATGCGAGGAGTAGCTTTGAAAGTAACTACCTTTTTGTTCTTACGTTGGTCTACTTTTTCAAATTCGACACCAGCGTTGGAAATCGCCGAGAGTGCCGGATCAATTGCTACGGTTACCTTGAAAGACGCTTTATAAGCCGGTTCGTCGAAGCATGGAAACATACGCCTGGCGTCGGTGGGTTCCATCTGAGTGGTGGCGATGCGCATTTCTTTGCCGTCTTTATCTTTAAAAGTGGAGAGATAAAAACCTTCCATCTTCTTGGACAATCGGCCATTGAACTTGAGGGAGAGCTCGTACTGTCCAGATTTGAGAACCTTCGGCAATTTCAGTAAGACTTTCTCACCAGGTGCGTCTTTTACAATTTCGGCACTGAGCCAGTCGCCGTGAGTTGGTTTTGTTTGCGCCACGCTGGCCTCAAACACACTCAAACCTACGGCATTGAGGACAATTTCATTACTGGCGCGTTCAAGGGTGAAGAAGAGGGTTTCTGTGCCTTCAAATTCTGAAGTTTCTAGATCTGGTTCAAAATAGAGGTCGTAACGCTCAGGACGGCAATTTGCAGGTAAGCGCTGATATTCGGTTTTGCTCTTTGCGGTCACAGCATTCTCGGCTATCGCTGGACAAGTGGTGGATGCTGACAGCAGCGCCGCAAACAGGGCCAGCGAAAAGTTTAATTTGGGGCGAGCGCCCAAAAAGAATTTAAAAGCCATTTGCGGCTCCCCAGGAAGAGTAAGACTACATTTTAATTGCTTGATAAGTCCATCGACAAGGCTTTAGCAGTTACGACAGTTCATTCGTGCCGAAGTCGTTCGTTTTTGAGACTGATATGAACAAGGCGTGGAGGGTAAACTTGAGTGAAACTCTAATGCTTGGAGAGACAATGGCGCACGAAGAAATGGGTGATAATGACTTTATTCTGTACGTCGACGACTCGGGCGATCCAAAGCCGAATCCACTTGCACAGGGCAAGCATTTTGCTTTAGGGGGAGTGCTTATAGCTGCAAAAGATGCCGACCTTGTTTCGGAAACCGTTCGCGCGTTCAAGGCTTTGTGGAAAATAGATTCCTCAATTCCACTTCACGGCAACGAGATTCGTACAAGAAAAAAGAATTTTTCATTTCTCGGAAAAACTTCTTGGCTCTCTTCTCCAGGCAACACATACCAAGCTTTTCTTGAATCGATCGGGAAAATGTTTGTCGAACTTCCACTTGCTGTCCATGCATGCGTCGTAAATCGCCGCCAGTACCTGGCAAGATATTCCGAACAATATGGAATTTTGACTTGGGAAATGAAGAGAAGTGCATTTGAGATCCTCTTGGAGCGAGGTGCCCGGTATGCACAGATGAACAACGGTAGACTGCTTGTTATTGTGGAATCCTCAGGGCCAAGCGAGGATAAGAACCTGGAAAAGTATTTTTACAAGTTTTGCAAAACTGGTGCATCATTCAATCCTGCTCGCTCAGCTAAATACGATCCGATGACGCCGGACGAACTAACAAGCACGTTGGCTAAACTCGATTTTGACGACAAGGCCTCCGCAGGGTTGCAGCTAGCGGATTTATGCCTCTTTCCAGTAGGCACACATCGCTTTTATGACGAGAACATTGCCTACGACATCCTGAACAACAATCAGAAATTGATAGATCACAGGTTGCGCGACGAAGATAAGCCTAGACTTGGGATCAAATACTACTGCTTTGATTAGATGGCCAGCCCCTTAAAGACAGAACAACCGCTGCGATTAAACAGCGGTTCTGCGGAGGTCCTACGACTTCCCGTAGCCCGAGGCTACTTCTAATTAACCACAAAAGGAGATTCTAGTCAATTAAAGTCAAATCTCCTAGACCCATACAAACCGCTTGCATGCAACTCAGCCGGTGGCGCACAGGCGGGTGTCGAGCGAGTACGCATGAAAACTAATCACAGATGCATTTACTGCCACTAAGTCGCTCATACAGAAGCAACTAAAATGGCATGTTAGCTTCGATTCTCGACCCCCTTTTCACGATTGGAATTTAGTTCAGCGCTTCTACTGGCCTGAAGCAATTTAAAGCCACCTAAAGAGGCTACAACTCCCACGAGAAAAACTCCTAGCGGCGAGCCGAAGAGAGCCATAGCAACCCAAGTAACAAATCCGACGGTGAGTACAAGAAAACGAGTCCAGAATTCTCTTGCAGTCAATTTTTTTCTAGTTGATGACTGTGTTACGCAGTTGCAAGAGTAAGGACCGTAGATCGCCAAGAAAGGAGACATGATTATTACAAGCGCGGCAAGAGCTAGTACAAGCCATTTTAGGCCAACGATACAAAAAAAACAGCCGAGTCCTAGTAAGGTTATTATTGTGCCGAGTAGTTCTAGCTGGAACTTCGAGTTTTTATGTTTGCAAGAAATCTCGTCAACGTCACCGCTCGTATCTGGCGGCGCTTGTGAATTTGTTGATGACCGTTCGTCTGACATGGATTCATCCTGACATCGGCATAGCCGAAAGTCAATCAAGCCCCTAAAGCGCACAATCTGGGTGCACACGCCAAAATAACGAACCGGTGCAGAATAATCCAGCTCACCAGTTTCATCAACGAACACATGCACTTTTAAAATTCGACCTGGCTATCTCCGCTAAGAGAAGATGCGTTTGGGCCCCTTATCGCCAGATCCTAAAGTGTCTATATAGTACACAACATAAGGCAGGCCGTCGGCGTTCCTTACTTGATAAGTGTAAGATCAATTTGTCGGTATACTAAATTGCCGTTTTGGAGTGTTAATCGTGTTCTTCAAGCAGTTTTATCTTGGGTGCCTGGCCCATGCCTCTTATTTGATCGGTTCTAAGGGTGAGGCCGCCGTGGTGGATCCACAGCGCGATGTGGCTCAATATATTGAAGAAGCTGACAAAAATGGCCTAAAGATCAAATACATTTTCGAGACTCACGTGCATGCAGATTTTGTCAGTGGCCACAAAGAATTGGCAGAGCTGACTGGAGCTAGCATTTTATGCAGCGATAAGGCGTACGCCGGTTTTGACCATCGTCCAGTTGTGGACGGCAGTGTTATTGAGTTGGGCGATTTGACCATTAAGGTGCTGGCCACGCCTGGGCACACACCAGACAGTATTTGCCTTTTACTGCAAGAGAAGAATAGCGATGAGCCGATGAGACTTTTGACTGGTGATACGCTCTTCATTGGTGACGTCGGGCGACCTGATCTGGTGGGTAAGCCTGGCTACGGGCCAGCCGACATGGCCGCTCTGCTTTATGACAGCTTGCATCAGAAAATTTTGACTCTGCCCGAGCAGACTGAAGTTTTCCCGGCTCATGGCGCGGGCTCAATGTGCGGTAAAAATATTTCTAGTGATCGGTCGTCCACAATTGCGGACCAAAAGAAATTTAACTACGCGTTGCAGCCCATGACTAAAGACGAATTTGTCACCATGCTTACGGCTGAATTAATGGAAGTGCCAGCTTATTTCTCACGTGCAGTGGCGACCAATCGTGCAGGAGCAAGTTCGCTTGGCGATATGTCGGCTACTGCAAAAATGAGCCCGGCACAACTCAAAACGAAATTGGATAATGAATCAGATTTGATTATTTTGGACACGCGCACTCCGGCGGAATTTGGCGAAGGGCACATAAAAGGTGCTTACAATGTCGGTTTAGGCGGCCAGTTTGCTTCATGGTGCGGCACTGTCCTTGGTGCAGAGCATGCGATTATTCTGGTTTTGACAGAAGACAATCAAGTTGACGAGGCTGTTTTAAGATTGGCCCGAGCTGGTTTAGAAAACGTGTGCGGATACCTTGAAGGTGGTATGAAAGCCTGGCAAGAAGCTGGTCAGGCTGTTGAGACAGTCGAGCAGATTTCGGTACACGAGCTGGCTGATTTGCTCAACGCAGAGCCTGATTTAAAAGTTTTGGACGTGCGGAGACCAGCTGAATTTGACTCCGGTCATGTACCACAGGCTAAGAACGTTTCGTTAACCGAACTCGAAAGGCGATTAGAGGCGGTTGAGCCTGGCGTGAAGACGGCTGTAATCTGCGCGGCTGGTTATCGCTCAAGTATGGCTATAAGCTTGCTCAAAAGGCATAGTAGAGACCAGCTGATTAACGTTATTGGTGGCACTCAGGCCTGGCAAAAAGCTGAGTTGCCTATGAAGATGGAAGCGGCTGGTAAGGCTTGTAGTAAGTAACGCATTAAGCTCGCATGCATACGACAAAAAAAGAGAGCGCATGAGCGCTCTCTTTTTTATCAATCCAAATAAACGAGATCAATATCTCCAGTTAAAAAGTCTTTTGTACCATGGGCGCTTGAGCAGGGTATTCTCCGCCACAGCAGCATCTAACCAGGTCTCCAATTCTACAATTTTGCTTTCGAGATCTTTCGTGCGCTCTAAGCGAAGGTCTTGTGCAAAAATCTCTTTTTCCATAACCAGCAGCGATTCATGCGCTTTTTGCAGCTTGAAGCTCGTCTCTAAAACTAATTCATTTACAAGCTCAACTTGTGTCATCAAATCTAGTATCAGTCTGGTTTCAGATATCGCACCAGGGGCGGTATCTAGCACGGCACCAGGGGCAATGGTATTGTCTTCCACCAGTTCGACATGACCCAGCTCGAGTAGCGGCTCTAGGCCTTCTAAATTGAGCGGATCACCAATTAATTTTAGTTGTCGTAATGATTCAGCCATATAACACCCCTAGATCGGATATCGATATTATGGGCAGTATCAATACGAAGGGCAACTCTTGACTTCGCAAAATGGCGCCTGGCGGCAAAAGTCACCACTTTATCAGTCGGATTTGCCCGATTTGTCACCACGATACAGATACCAGATAAAGCCACCAAAGATGGTGAGTGAAAGAAAAACTAAAAGACCGATGCACCCGACCATTAAATAAAAGGCCTGCGGATCTTTCGTCTGCAGTTCTAAGAATTCGCGAAACCAGTCGTTCATGGTTTCTCCTCAGGCAGACTTCGTTCGCGCCAGGCACGCATGCCGCCAGCCATCGACAAAATATTCGTATAACCCATTTTCTGTAAATTATCCGCAGACATGGCTGAGCGATAACCACCACCACAATAAAGAACGATTGCCCTGTCCTTATTCGGTTCGGTTTTGATGATATCCCGTTCGATAATTCCCCGACCTAAATGAATTGCGCCTTGAGCATGACCTTCGGCCCACTCATTATCTTCCCGCACATCCACAAACAAAAAGTCTTTGCTACTTTTCTGAAAATCTAGTACCTCGTCGATGCTAACTTCTTTGATGCGCGGCTTAATTTGCGCCACCAGATCTTCAAATTCTTGCGAGTGAATCATTTATGGACTTCCTTCCTTGAGGTAGCGGGTCACAGTCTACGACAATAGCCATATAACTTTCGATGCCTGCGCTTCATGACATCCGCTTTATAAGGGCATGCTTGAGATTTAAAGCTGAAAGGCCTCCCCATGACATAATCAAGACTTCAACCGTATGAGGCCAGCGAGATGCTCTATAAAAATTCAACCAACACTGTCGAGCTGTTTGGTGTCACCGTGCCTGAACCAAAAGTATTGCTTGATTTTCTCGGTTTCGAAACTCACATCAGACAAATTCGCGCTAAACGTGGCGTCGAGGTTTCACCAACCTGGTACGACCATGCTGCCTACTATGTAGTCGACATTCCAGCTGACAAAATGTTCGCCACTGGCGACGAAGTAAATATTCCCGCCATTGTCAAAGCACCAGATTATGAATTTGAAATCGGCTGCCTGACCACTAAATCAGCGCTGCTGACCGACGAGAAGGCCGCTCTCGAATTTATCAAGGAAAATTGCTATTTCACCATTCTCAATGACTGGTCTGCTCGAGACATTCAAAAGAAAGACATGGAAGGATTGGGCCCTACCAATAGCAAATTTGTCATCGGTAAGAGCATAGGCCCCAAGCTGGTTAAAGCGTCCGAACTAAAAATGGACGATCACGGTGTCTTTGATATGGAGATGATTTTGACCATCAATGGTCAGGAAAGATCACGCAGTAATTACAATACGCTCTATCACACTCATCCCGGCACCGGACACAAAAGCGCCTGGAGCTTTCCCCGCATTTTCGCCTGGTTAGGTCAACAAAATATTTCCATCCAACCCGGCTATTTGTTTGGCTCAGGCACCGTGGGTAATGGCTGCATCGCAGAATTTATGGCTACTTATGATGCAACTGGAGCTGAGCTTACTCCAGCTGTTTATCCCTGGCTTCAAGACGGTGACGTGGTTAAAATGGAAGTGACTGGTATTGGTGTGCTAGAAAATCGCGTGCGCATTAAAGAACTGGCATCCGTAAAATAGGCTCAAAGATAAATTCAAGAATTCTAGAAGGAAAAATTGAAATGACAGTAAAAGCAGACGTCAAATTATCAACCTTGAGCTACGTCATTGTTTACGTACAAGATACAGACAAGTCGGTGCCTTTCTACCGCGACATTTTGGGCATGAAACTCAAGAGCGAAGAGAGTGGCTGGGTAGAATTTGAAACAGGCAGCACGACTTTAGCTCTCCATGGCATGAAGCCCGGCGAAAAACATCCAGGTAAAGCTACAGCGCAGCCAATTGTGGTGTTTACTGTGGACAATGTGCACGAGACTCGTGCTGAGCTGGTTGAACGCGGTGTAACTTTTAAAAGTGAATGCGAAGTCGTTTGCGAATACGACGATAAAGTGGGCATGAGCACTAATTTCTACGATCCAGACGGAAATCTATACTCGATTTTCTCGATGATTGGAAAATAGAAAGAAAATGCCATTTCTTCTACCTCCGATGGCATCTCTTAGTGCTGCCTTCAGCGCTCTAGAGTCAGGTAAACCCGAATTGGCTGAATCAGAAATTCAGCAATTTTTCTCGGAGCTCATTGACGACTTGGTTGTCAGTTCGTGTCGCGAAAGGGATTTCGATAGGCAGGTTTTCGAACCTAATTACTTCAGCTCTCTCGTTGCAGCAGAAATCGACGGCTGGTTTGTGCTTTCTGCGGTGAAGATGCAGAGAAAAGATTGGCAGGGCGCGCGCGCCGACTGTTACCGACAGATAGAACTAATCGATCAGCATTATGGTTTCGATTCACCGTCATGGCACGAACCAGAAACGAGAATTCCGCGTCATCCTGAGTTTACCGAGCGATATTTTCGAGTGGCTAAGAATATGGCTACCATCTGCACAATGCTGAATGAAACAGATCTCAAATCAAAATGGAATAGTGTCGCCAGCTCTGCAATTTCCGCGAGAGTAAATCCTGACGTTCTCTGGAAACAGTGGCTGACTAAGGGCAGCGATGACTATCAAGCTAGCAAACTTAACTATTACCACATTGCAGAATGGTCGATCAATAAAGTTGAAATCGACCACCAAACCTGGTCTGTTAGTCTTTATTCGGCGTTGCCCAAAATGGCCTCTCCGATTCGATTTAGCTTACTCGTTAGCGTTCACGTGCCGACGGACCCTGCGTGTGATGTTCCGGCAAAGAGTAAAAGATGGATCATTTGGAGTCTCAGGCAGGCGCTATCAGGGCGATTACAGGGCAACGATTTAGGGATATTCTTCGGCGAACTACAAGGTCGGGGAGAGCGAGTGCTGCTTTTTTACGCTGAGAATGAAGAAATAGTAAGACGTTGTATCTCCCCTATTATGGAAGCGGCTGTGGAGCTTTCACCGCGTTTGCAAATTCGGCCAGATCCAGGCTGGTTGGAATATTCTAAGTGGGGAGGCTCTCGCATAGTTGTTAACGTACCGGTACAGATACCGGACGCGTTGCCGCAAGAACACGAGAACGATCTGTTTTTGCGCCAAGCCTGGCAAAAAATTGGATCGATTTCATCTATCCGGTCGAGGATGAATTGCCTTCTCGACCTAGTTCAAATAGTGACGGCAGAATCGGACGCCATGCGTAATTTTTGCGTCGATTATCTCTTCTATATGCTTAGTTTATTGGCTGCAGAAGACCACAATCCCATGTTGTGGGAAATGGTCTCCAAGCTTGCATCTCTAGACATCGATGCTGCAAGGCGCGCATTCGATATGATTTGCTTGGATGAGGCATTGAATCACAACAAGTATGAAGCCGACAGCGCGGCCCTGACACTGGCACTTCTAGACCCAGAAAGAGCCCTCCAGATTGTACGCGTGTTAAAAAAGCAGAATCGTAGGTTGCTGTTTAAGATAACAGGACAAATTGCCGGATCCATCGGTCGCACCGATTTAGCGAGGGCTCAGAAACTCATCGCTGAGACTCGCGAGGACCTCCTCAAATCTAGCCAGAATGCTTTCGAAAAGGCCTCTTACCTAATCGAGCTAGCCGGCTATGTGAAGTCCAATTGTCCGGAAAACGCAAGGGAGCTTTTGCGCGAGGCGGCCGGCGCCATTTCTGAGATGGAGCAAAGGCATAGGCTTCGCGTTTCTCTCAATCTCTTGTCTGAAGCTAAAGAGGTAGATCTAGAGCTGGTCAAGACCATTTGTCCCGAAGTTTTTCGAACTGCATGCACGTTCATGCCATCGTCAAAGGCTTGGTTAAATACGGGCACTAATGCACTCACAGCTATAGACAGCACGAGCCAATTAGTTCAATACGCGTCTTTCTACGATAAAGCCTTAGCACTAGAAATGCTCACGCAAACGACGGAAATGACCTGCGAACTAAGCAATATGAATGAGCAATTGGATCTGTTGCCGCGCCTGGCGAATGCAGCAGCTAGCCTTGACATTGAAACCAACAGTGCGATTGCTCAGCGTCTTTGGTCACTTTTAAGTTCGCTGAGCGAGAAGTGCAAATCACCCGGTAATTTGTTTCTCCAAAATAGACGACGACCGGGAAGTGCAAGTCCAATTGAATCATTCGTAAAAATGAATCCGCCCATAGCAGCCGAAAACGTCACAGTAATAATTACGTCGTGCCAGTTGGCTGTGAGCCCGGAGCAACAAGTCGACCTGCTTGCTTCATTTGCAGGCTTCATGCCGCCAGATCAACTGAAAATTGCAGAACAATTAATTGCGGAGGCGGCATTTTGTAGCAGCAAATGTTCTACAGCCTTCCTTCGAACCGGCGCTCTTGCACAACTTGCAGCGGCCATGAACGCTGCTCAGCTTGACTCTGATGAAGTATGCAAGAAAATTTATAGCACGATTGACAGTATCAGCTCACTTAACACACGCCTCGCAGCTGTTCTCGATGCTGCGCAGAAAAGTGCTGGAAACAGCCCTGAGCTTTCAAATCTGCTTCTAAAAAAAGCGCTAGAGATAACACCGTTAGTAACTAATATATTGCCTTCAAATTTCGAGCAGCTTGACGGTTTGCCACGTGCGCTTTCCAGCAAATTATTCTTCACGTTTTTAAACAAACAAAAGGATGACAGTATGCTGGAAAAACAGCTTAACAGCTTCGCGCATAGCTTCGCCAAAAACAAGTGAAATCATATTCTCATGCCCGACACTAAAGTAAAAAGCAGAGATCGTCTGTTGAAAAATTTGCCCTCGGAGGGAGTCGAACCCTCAATCCCTTACGGGCAACGCATTTTAAGTGCGTCTCGTATACCAGTTCCGACACAAGGGCGTGAAAAAGCTATTTTAGCACCACCCTCTAGCGCCTTGAGCCGAGGGCTTCTTTGCTACGTCACCATTTGTATTGAAACTACACCAAGCTAGGCTGATTAAAGAAAAACTGTTAGCACTTGATATGGTCAGTCGGCGAAATACGAATCTTCATCATCAGTCTTATTGTCGTCATTTTCTCTCACCCAGTCTTTGACCAAATAGATCAAATTGTCTTCCAACATGAATAGCATTGGCACCACTTTCAGGCCGCGGAAGAGATTTTTCAGCCGACGCGCTTCTTTGATAGAAAAATCAATGGCATCACTTATTTCTCGACTGGAAGCATGCTGGTCAAAGAAGCTCAAGGCTTGATCGTCACTCCATCCGTGATTGACTGTCAGAGCAGAAACAAAAGCGCCCCGCCTTACGTGTGGATCTGACATGACGCAGTGGTTGTGGCAAATCAAAGCCATGTACTCAATGCCACCCGATAAGGCCAGAGCTATTGAAAATTCGGAACCGTCCATGTTGGCACCAGTACGCCTGATTACGTAGGCGCAGTTTTGCGGCAAAGATAACGATTTGCGGTAGTCGATGCACATACCGATAACCAGGTCGGGATCTTCACTCTGATTGGCATCAACCTGACCCATGTTCTGACATTTAAGTAGAGTTTCTATGGGGGTGTCGCGCAAAAACTTAGGTACATCTTCTGTGGTGGTTATTCGCACTAGTCTAGCTATGTCAGGGCTCAGAGCCTGGAACGTACCGGTTTTTATTTTTTGTGTACGGTCCATACGCGCTTTTAATGTTTTAGTCATGCGACTGTTATCCATTAATAGCGCGCTGCGCAATTTGCAATCACGTGGGCCTGATAGTTTGCTTTTTTGATCAGGATTAAGAGCAGCTGAGCAGCCCTGGCACTCGTTCATGAGTAACTTCTCGTTGACGTCGAGAAGCGCCTCTTTGTAGTCAGAAAAAATGTTCTCCGCACCAATTTTGTCGTAGCCACCTGTTTTTTTCATCATCTCGAGCGGTTGGCCAAGCAGTTCAGCCACCACCAATCGAATGTTTTTTCGCTTGAGCTGAGAACGAATGGCCATTAGAGTTTCAACGCCGGTAACATCCATCATATTGAGTGAGCGCATGTGCAAAATCAGGGCTTTTAAATCTTGGGCGAGCAAAATGCTTTCAGTAAATCTCTCTGCGGCGCCAAAGAAGAGCGGGCCATCCACAAGATACGTACGCGTGAATTTGCAACTAGGAATTAGTTGAGCTTGATCGATTCTGTCGTCATCTTCAGCCACTTCGCTGACAACGCTAAGTGAGCTCATTTTGTGCACAAAAAGCACGCAGGTGAGTAGAAGTCCAGTCAGCACGCCAGCAGTCAAATCTATGCAAACTGAAGCAAAAGTAGTGGTAAGAACAATCCAGCCTTCCGTTCTCGAGCCACGCCAAATTTCGCGAACTTCATCCCACTCAATCAAGCGGTACCCGGTTAAGACCAGTACACCGGCCAGGGCAGCCAGTGGAATCTGCTCAGCCAGGTGAGCCAGAACGATGGTAAGTAACAGCATTACAACAGAATGTACAATTGCCGCAAGCCTGGTGCGTGCACCAGATGTGATATTGACGGCCGTGCGGGCAATTACGCCAGTGACTGGAATGCCGCCGAAGAAAGGCATAAAAAAGTTCGCCAGGCCCTGACCAATCAGCTCCTGATCTGGCCTGTGTTTTGAACGCATAGACATACCATCGGCTACTGTAGCCGAAAGCAGCGATTCGATGGAACCCAACATAAAGACAGTAATTGCGTACAGAGTAAGCGCCTGATACTGCTGAAAGCTACGAATACCATGGGGCATTTCGGGCCAATGTGGCATCAAATTAACATTCGACAAAGGCGCTAGATCAATAATTTTGGGAATATCAAAATTCAGCAGGTTTGCCACCAGAGATGCCACCACAATGGCAATCAACTGCCCAGGAATAGCTTTGGTAAAACGAGGCACTATCACTGACACCGCTATTACCAGAACACCGATAATGATGGCCTGTAAATTGCCTTCTTGATGAATGACAATTCGCTGTACCAGTTCATTGATGTCTTTAATAAATTCAGGAACAAAAGGCGCGGTGAGCACGCCTGATTCCGCCACCGTGCTTCTAATTGCTTTGACAGGCAGGCCGAAAAAGTCATCTACAGTATTGAAGATAATCAGCATGCCAATGGCATTAGCAAACCCTACAATCACAGGCATCGGTATAAAGGAAATGACACGGCCGAGCCTTAGTAAGCCCGCAACGATCTGGAGAAAACCGCCCACTAAGCCGACAAAAAATATGCCGCCCATACCAAAATTGTGAGCTACTTCAATCAGCACCACCGCCATTGCCGCCGCTGGGCCGGTGATGGCATATCGTTGCCCGCCAAAAAGCGCGGCGATGATACCGGCAACAATACCGGAGACGATGCCTAAAATTGGTGGTACGCCTGATGCCACCGCCAGGGCTAAATTAAGCGGTAGTGCCACCATGGCCACAGTTAAACCGGCCAGGCAATCTCGACCCATGGTGGAGGGATTGAACATGGCGCGCCATTCTTTGATCAAATACTGAGTGTCAAAGGAAAGTCGTTTGTCAGTTGGCGGGGTGGTTATTGGAGGTGTGTTTGAGATGCTTGATGTCATGGGTACCATAAGCAGGGAAGTAAGTTAGATGTGATTTTCGCTGATTACTGATCGGTCATACAGTAAGAAAGTAGAACTTTAGGACCGTACTATTTTCAATCAGTTGAAGATTCAATCAGTTGAGTTGTGAAATAGTCAACTCGTAGAATATTAGACTAGTAAAATGATCGACTGGTAGAAGGTTCGACTAGTTAAGCGTACAAAAAGACAACGATACGTTAATATCAATTGTCGTATTGTCGAATGCAGATCTTGGTAGTAATCGATAGTAATATATAAAACCTGCAGAGATGCTTATAAGGTTGAAGATGGGCAATCATTTATCCGCATTAGCATTACCAACTTCCGCCAGCGCTGCGGAAGTTGATGCCACCGCTTTGCGGCTGATTGCAAAGCTTTCACAAGAATTTAAAAGCACCAGAGCAAATCAGCAAGCCGCCATTGCAGCCACTGCTATTCGACGTGCTTACGAAGAATATAGTCACTTTGCCGATAAAACTTTATCGAGCGAAAAAACCTCATTTCACTCACGGCTTCGTCTAGGCCAGTTTTGCCTGGCGGCTGGCATGATTACCCTCGAGCAACTGGAAGAGGCCGTTAAAGAGCAGCTGAGAAGCGACAGGCAGTTAGGCGAAATCTTCTTGGATAAGCAATTTATTTCGCAAGAAGAATTGGATGGTCTTCTAATCGGCCAAGACTTGATTGCCCCCGAAGAAGAGGTGAGCGATCTTTTGGCACTACAGCTGATGGCAATTGGTCTGGTATCAGAAGATCTAATGATGATTGCCTTACTGGAACAAAGATTTGCCTTTTCTTCTGTGGGCGACGTTTTGATCAGGCGCGGATGGATTGAGCCGGAAATAATTCAGGCATTGACGGCAAATTAAACAATAAGGACGGATCAGTCGTGGGTGAAATCAAATCGGCCTGAAAAAGCCTTTAAAATTCAAGGCCGGAAACCCAAGCTGGATAAGCATTTCAGGGCCCGCTTGCGGCGATGAAACATAATATACATTATCAGACCGGTTCGACCGAGCAAATTGCTTCTATTTACTAGCGCACTTTTCTTGGAACCGTAATGTGATCGGTGCCACCATTGAAGTATTCAATACCAGCGCCATCAAAGGCACCAGTACTTGGCTTTGGTGCACAATCGTCATAGTCTTTTATAGGTGCTATTTCCGGCATGTTGAAGTCCTCTTGCAGTCTCTTGTCAAGCAAACTAGCAAAGGGAACGTGCAAGGAGCGTGCAACTAAGTTTTAAAAGTTATAGCGGCTACCTACCGCCGACGGTACCACTACATTTTCGCTGAATGCTTGAAGAAGGGCATACTGTGCTCGCCATCCCGTGCAGTGGGCGGGTACTATTTGCTTGAGATTGAAGCTTTTGAGATGCTCAATGGTCTGGGGAATAATAGCTTCCAATGTGCCAACTAGATGCAAGCCTCCGACTAATCCATAAATAGGAATACCGGCGAATCTGCTTTGCAAATCAAGCAGCACATTGATTATGCCGGCATGCGAACACGAGCTGATAACTAAGAGCCCTTTGTTTCGAATATGCACTGCAAGATAACGTTCGTCCATTAGTAGCGGGTCTGGCACCCACGGTGAAAACACTGTGGTGCGGCCCAAATGATCTTGCCGACCGAGTTCAAAGTTAGTCACTCGCGCGATTTCACCACTGAGATAAAAGTAGTCATCGAGTAAAGTACGCTCATTTTTATCGTCGATTACGACGGCACCATGTTCGCTCAATTCTTGAGAAGAAGGCACCAATTCAAAAGGAACGATGCGCCCATCAGTTAACTGCACTGCGCGCTCGAGAAACATGCCAGGGTTAACGTGGCATTTGACCTGGCGATTGCCGCCTGTCACCTTACCCATGGCTCCAAGCAGCGCACCCATGTGATCCCAGTGCCCATGCGAAATTGCCACTTCTTCTACGTCATCGAGTGCTACACCCAAATTTTCACAGTTGCGCAAAAACATTTCTGCTTCAGGGCCAACATCAAAGAGAAGCTTGTGACGTCTTTCACCCACCGAGGCCGTCAACATCACCGAAAAGCCGAGCTGAGCGCAGCACAGTGTCTTGCCAGAAATTTCTTTTGCACCGGCACTAATGACATTATTGAACTCAGGAGAAACATGAGCAGGCTTACTCGAATAGCTATCACTCTGATTATCGACCAGTATGTCTACAACTAATTTGTCGAGTTGAGCTAATACCGCCATGACTTTCAATACCTCTGCTCTAACACCCAACTATTCAACTATTAAGCAATTAAACAATCCAACCATTAAACTTGTCGACAAGTCGACTAAACGAACTAACGACAAGTCGAAAAGACTTATATACGAATATTGGACTTTCGTACAATTCATATATTCGACATCGGGGTGAGTCGATGCTTTAGAGTAATCATATAACTTAGACGAGAGCTCTATTTCTTCTTTGGCAATTCAACAGCGAAAGCTTTGAGCCGATCTAAACTCACGAATTGAAGGGTTTCAGCGTGGGTCGAAGCTAAGACAACTTGAGGCGCCATGCCATCTTCTAACGCTTCGGCCCAACGTGCAGCACAAAGGCACCAGGCATCTCCTGCTTTTAAGCCAGGAAAACCATAAAGCTCATTTGGTGTCGACAGGTCATTGCCTTTTGATTTTGAATACTGAAGAAATTCGTCAGTAATAATTACGCAGACAGTGTGCACACCTTGATCTTCAGGGCTGGTTGAACAGTATCCATCGCGGAAAAATCCCGTCACTGGATTGTGACAACAAGGCTCCAGATTAGTGCCGAGCACATTTTTTATCACACTCATCTAATTTTTCTCACTATCATCTTTCACTTCTTCAGTGGCATTTTCAGCTTCAATCTTCTCGTCCGCTTTGATTTCAACTTTTTTCTCTTCGTCTGCAGGCGCGTCTATCTTAGTAGCTGCATTAGTGGGTTCGCTTGTTGCTGCACTGGCTGCAGCTGCGGCTTCGAGTGGGTCTGGTGCGGTTAGCCCCTGACTGACCAGTAAGCTGCGCACCGGATCTAGAACCAGCAAAGGCATGCGAAACTGGTGTACACTTTTGTCGCGAGTTAAAATCGAGACTGTGCCACCGCCCACAGTGCTGAGATAATTAATCGACTCGATCTGCGGTCTCTGAATACTTACTCTAGTAGCGCCGAACCAGGCTGAAAAAGATTCTGGTACAAAGACGAGTCGAGTATCAGTGACAACGAAACGACCGGGCTTGTCTTTGTAGAAAGTCAGAAAGAATGATTTCAAAACCACTTCGCCTTCTTGCGGTTTAAAACGTGAACCGGCAAACAATACGGCGAAGATCGCCGCGAAGGCCAGAAAGACTGAAGCCCAGGCAGTAAGGAACATGCCGAGAAAATCATTCCATGACTCTTGAACCCTGAGGAAGTTCGATTTGACTACTTCCGAGACACCACCTGCGGTATCACCATTTTGAGTCAAAGCGTAACCTAACCGGCCATGCGCCACCGAACTTTTTGGTGCTGCTTTAACGGCGTTGCGACAAGCTTCTATCTGTCCGGCTTTGTCATTTAATTTACCCAGTGCCGATGCCAGACCAAGGTGGGCAGTAAGGTTGGTCGGAGCAAATTTTAAGGCTTGCCTGTATAAATCGGCAGACTTTTGGTATTCCCCCTGCATCCCTTTAACTGCAGCTAGGTTCGAATATGATGTGGCATTTGTCGGGTCGAGCCTGACCGCTTCGCCAAGTGCTGCAGCAGCTGCCGGCAAATTGCGTTTGCCCGCCAGTGCACGGCCTAAAACAGAATGAGCAGGTGCGTAGCCAGGTCTAAGCGCCAGGCATCTTTTTGCTTGATCAATAGAAACGTCATAACTGTTCTGCCGCCCCTTAAGTAGAGCGAGCAAATAGTGGGCATCGGCATTTTTAGGATTGGCGACGATAGCCTGGGCTAAATAATCGCAAGCCAGGTTATAACGATCATCGCTTTCCGCCCGCCGCGCTTTCGCTATTAAAATTACATCGGCAGGCGGGCTGGCGGGGGCCGAAGCCTTACTGACTGGTTTAGCAACGGGGGCGGGTTTGGCTTCAGGCGGCTTCGCTTTCGTTTGAGCGCCGACTGGCATAACCGCTGATGCATATAAGGCAATGCATAGACTAGACAGAAGAAGCGCGGCTTTTAGTCCATATGAACGATAGCCAACAGGAGTTGCCAGTGTGTTTTCGATCACGGTCATACCTTACTTGGTGGCGCTACTACTGGCTATAGAGTATACGCAAATCATGGCAAATAGCCAACACCTCAGCCCAAATCTAATTTTGAGAACCAATTATTTCATCGGCTACTGGCAACTCTTCCGCCCTTAATGTTCCTATTATGAACTGATGTGCCAGCGACAATTAGTAAATGTTGATCGTTTTAAGCCTGAGGCCAGTCTGCTGTTAGTCTTTTCAGAGATGTGAGACCAGGTATATGGCGAAGGAGAAACATGGGACAAGTGATAGACAAGACCTACAACGGCGTGACCGTTCCACAAGGCGAAAAGATTACCTTCAAAGACGGTAAACCCGTTGTACCAAATAAGCCTATCATCCCTTTTATCGAAGGTGATGGAACCGGTCGTGACATCTGGAAGGCCAGCGTTCGAGTAATTGATGCGGCCGTTGAGAAGGCTTATGGCGGCAAGCGTCAGATTGCCTGGTTCGAAGTTTTCGCCGGACAAAAAGCCAAAGATAATTTTGACGAGTGGTTGACTGAAGACACTATTGCCGCTTTGAAAGAATTCGGCGTGGCTATCAAAGGGCCATTGACCACTCCTGTCGGCGGCGGCATTCGCAGCTTGAACGTTGCTCTGCGCCAAATTTTTGATCTTTATTGCTGCGTTCGTCCAGTGCGTCACTTCAAAGGTGTGCCATCACCCGTAGTATCGCCTGAAAAACTCGACGTGGTTATTTTCCGCGAAAATACTGAAGACGTATATGCCGGAATCGAATTTGTAGCCGGCTCACCTGAAGCTCAAGAGTTTATCGACCTCTGCGCCAAACACGGCAAGACGGTGCGTCCTGAATCAGGTATCGGCATCAAACCAATTTCTAAATTTGGTTCAGAGCGTCTGGTTAGAAGAGCAATCGAGTATGCAATCGCTCGCGGCAAGAAATCAGTAACTCTGGTACACAAAGGCAACATTCAGAAATTCACTGAAGGCGCCTTCAGAGACTGGGGCTACCAGGTAGGCGAAAAAGAATTTGCCAAAGAAATCATTTCTGAAGAGAAAATGTGGGCTGAGCATGACGGCAAATTGCCAGCGGGCAAAATCTTGTTGCAAGACAGAATTGCCGATTCTATGTTCCAGCAAGTGTTGCTCAGACCTGATGAATATTCAGTGCTGGCTACAACTAACTTGAACGGCGACTATCTCTCTGATGCCTGTGCTGCACAAGTAGGCGGTTTGGGTCTGGCTCCTGGAGCCAACATCGGTGACGACTGCGCTATTTTCGAGGCTACTCACGGTACTGCACCGAAGTATGCCGACAAAGACGTAATCAACCCTGGTTCCGTTATTCTCTCCGGCGCAATGATGCTTGAATTCATGGGCTGGACGGAAGCTGCCGATTTGATCACCGAATCAGTGAGCAAGACCATCATGCAGAAAAAAGTCACTTACGATCTTGAGCGTTTGATGACTGGTGCCACTAAGCTCAAAACCAGCGAATTTGCTAATGCTCTGATCGAGAACATGGGCTAATTACAACGGTATTTTAGAACCGCTCACTAAAGGGGCGCAGGCAATCTAAGGATTTCTGCGCCCCTTTGTTTGAGTTGACCCATTCAGGAGGCCAAATGTCACTCGCTCATATTAAAGTGCTGGACTTTACCCATTTGCTGCCAGGTGAAATTGCGTCTACTTTACTCAGCGACATGGGTGCAGAAGTACTGCGAATAGAGCGCCAGGAACCGACCTTAAATGAGCGGCTACCTCCAATTGTCGACGGTGAAAGTCTTTATTTCTGGAGTCTACACCGCAATAAGCGTCGCATCAAAATAGATTTAAAAACTGATGCCGGCATCAGCGCCGTTTACAAGCTGGTTGAGAGCGCTGACGTTGTCATTGAAAATTTTCGCCCGGCGGTGATGGAAAGGCTGGGCCTCGGTGCCGATACTTTGCAAAAGATCAATGACAAATTGGTTTATTGCTCAATTAGCGGCTACGGCTCACAGTCTAAGTGGAGTGCTCGGCCTGGTCACGACCTCAATTTTGTTGCCGAAACCGGCATTTTGTATGAAACTCAAGATCAAAATGGCGCGCCCATAATGCCGGCAGTTTTTGTCTCTGACTATATGTCTGGCACTTATGCATCACTTGCGATTGTAGCTGCCTTATTAGAGCGAGAGCAAAGCGGCAAGGGTAAGAAACTAGAAATCAGCATGTTCGAAAGCGCACTGTCCGCGCTAGGAGTTAAAGGCACCATGAGTCTCTACCTCAATCTTGATCCATCAGAGATTCACACCAAATATCCGGATGCGTTGCCAAATCACCGCGTTTACCTTTGTCAGGATGGACGCTATCTGGCCGTAGCACCAGTAGAAACTGAATTCTGGATCAAATTCCTGACATTGATTAATCGAACCGATTTGCTTAAAAAAGACCTCCTTAAAGATCGCCATTTTATTACCGACGAAATTGCCGCTGTCATTCAGACAAAAACAATGGCAGACTGGGTGGCACACTTCCAAGACGCCAACTGCTGTGTGTCGCCGGTCAATAAAGTCAGCGAAGCCGTCAATTTTTTACCGGAGGGTCAATGCCATATAGTTACACACATGGAGCACAGCAGACTCGGCCCGGTACCGCAGTTAACCAACCCAATCAGACGCAACCAAGATCAAGCAAGCGGCAATGACCAGTCATGCAGCGATACTGTGGCGGAGACCGAACTGGTGCTGAAATCGATTGGTTTGAGTGATGAGCAAATACTGGCGATGAAAGCTTGTGGCATTATCGGTCGTTAAATGGAAGGGCATCAATTTGGGTATTTAAGTAATTACTACTTCAGTTAAATCAAGCAACTGGTGATTAATATGAGTGAGGCCCCAACAGATGAAGCTATCCGCAACAGCATCATTTATTACACCTGTCAGCGCAATTGTTATGGAGTCAAAGGCCAGGCCGGAATTTGTTGCACTTTAGGCGATCGAGACTGGATTATGGGGCCAATCACAGACGCCAAAGAGTTTCTGGCAAGACTGAATGCGCGTTTTAAAAAAAAGTACAAATATAACGAAGTTTTTGTGGAATACCCGGAAGGTCATAAACTTTTTCCTGAGCGCGCCTGTTGGCAAAATCCTGAACATTTCCCGGCCTTGAGAGTGCTCATGGAGCCCGAGAAGCATTATCCGTGTCAATTTTTAGAAAATCATCAATGCACTATTCAAGATATTAAACCGAAAATTTGTGCCGATTATTTGTGTGACCACTTAAAAAAAGTAGTTAGTACTGTTACTGGAGAGTCTGTCTAAATTGGTAGCAGCTCAAGCTCCCTTAGTATCGGTTGTGATGCCATGCCTCAACGAAGAAGCAACTGTTGGCAGTTGCATAGAAAAAATTCAGCGTGTATTTGCCAGTGAAAATATTCAAGGCGAAATTATCGTTTGCGACAATGGCTCTACCGACTGCTCGGTGCAAATAGCAGAGAGCCTTGGAGTTAAAGTAGTACACCAACCGGCAGTAGGCTACGGTAACGCCTACATATGCGGCATTAACGCCAGTAGTGGCAAATTTATCGTCATGGGCGACGCTGATGACACTTATGACTTCAGTTTGATCCCAATCTTGCTGCGAAAGTTAGAGGCTGAGGGTAAGGAGTTTGTCACCGGCAGCCGCTTTCTGAGCGACGGCGGGGTTAATATCAAGTTCCTCCACCGGTATATTGGCAATCCGGGTTTCACCTGGTTGGTGAATTTCTGTTTCGGCACCAAATACAGTGACGTGTTTTGTGGCTTGCGGGCGTTTTCCCGCAGCACCTATGAGCGCATTGCACCGGTCAGCACAGGCATGGAATACAACCTGGAGCTGGCTATCAATGTTGGGCTGGCTCAGATGTCTGTGTGTGAAATACCAACAAGGCTAGGGCCGCGGCATGGTCTATCTAAACTTAATACTTTTGTCGACGGATGGCGCAGCCTGCGGCTGATACTATTTTATTGTCCTGATATGGTTTTTCTCTATCCTGGTGTATTGACACTCGCTTCTGGTTTAATGCTGCACGCCTTTCTATTTTCAAATATCATTAGCTCCGATGAGCATGTTTTGATCGCTCTTGGCTTCGCTGCACCAGTACTAACAGTAGTGGCATGCCAGGTTATTGCCCTGGGAATGCTGGCTCGCAGTAATTCCTGGAGTAAAAGATTTCTCACCCAACACGGTCTTGGTGGCTGGTTACAAGACACTTTTACTTTTAATACTGGTGTCGCCCTTGGTGCTATTGCCATGGCGGCAGGGCTTATTCTGGTTTTGTTGATGTCTCATTTGCTTCCCCCGCTTCCTCAGCCGTCGCAGATTGCGATTCTCTCACTGTCGGCCTCCTCAATTTTTGCTGGGCTGAATATCATGACGTCAGCTACACTGGGTGCAATTTTGCCTCTTTCTCGGATAATAGCTGCTAACGAGCGAGCGAAGCCGCCTCAAATTCACTGAGCAGGGGTGGCAATACATCAGGTTCGAACAACCAGACTTTTCGATCTTGATAATAGGCAAGCACCTGTCGATTTTTGCTTTCACCGAGATCGCGAGCCCAAACAACTTGGCTATGGTCTATATCGGCGCTGTTATAAACATATTCAGCGCCTGTATCATGACCTCTTGCGTAGCGCACAATAACCAGATGTTTTCCTGGCAGTTTTAAAAGCGCTGTCATCACTTTCTGTCTGGGGCCAGGAAAGACCTGAAGGTCAGCTATATTTTTCCTACCAATATCTGGCAGAGCAATCAAACCATATAAAAATCCGATTAGCATTATCGCCAGAATCAAGTGCGAGAACGCCAAACCCAGCGGAATCTTATTGATTTTGAGCAAACGCAAATGGCGCAAGCCCTGCACTAACAAGACATAAAATGGTGCCACCACTGGTGCCAGATAGTGTCGCTGAAAATAGACTTCACATGATACAGCCGCAGTCAAAGCGGTCACGGAAAGCCATAGTACACGCACTCGCTTGTCAGGCAAGCTAAACAATGAAGCTGCCACCAGCGGAACAAACCAGATGCCGACAAAGAAGTTGAACGCTGCTACGAGGCGCTCATTAATCAGACAATCGAGCCAACCTGGCACTGTGCGCAGTTTATTGAACTTAAGTGCCTCGCCAATGGCAAAAGCCTGCAATTGAATGTTGTTGAATGTAAGTGTTTGCGAATTTGTTGGTGCAAGGAGCCAGAGCGGAATGCGCGAGTATTGACGGTGATAGCATTGATAAGGCAACTGCAAGGCGTCTCCAGTGACACAACGATTGTAATAGAGCATGGATGCTAGAGCGATAAACATGAGGCAAAGCGGAGTCACAAGCCTTTTTAAAACTGTCTTGACACCAATCGATGAACTCTTTTTGCCCAGTGAATAGACCAGGCATCCCACCGGCACCACCACTGCCACCAGACCCTCAAACGGTCTGCTATTAAGCAAAATTATCAGGCCAGCGGTTAGTAACAGGCCTGCTCTCACGCTGTACACTCGGGCTAAGCGAACGCAGGCTCCGAAAACGAGAGCGGCGGCCGTAGCTGCCACAGTGCCACCCCAGTAAGAATTGCACCAGTATGAAGCAATTCCTGGATGAATCAGAGGCAGGAGGGCAGCCAGAATGGCCCACCTGGTAGGCTGAAATGCACGCGCCATCCAGAAGATTGCCGCGCACATCAATCCATAGCTAATCAGCACGGCAATCCAGCTGTGCCCCAGAAGCAGACCGAGGGCCAACAGAAGGCCCTGTGCCGGTGGATATTTGGACATATAGGTCGGCCTAACAAGAATATGCTCAAACTCGAAGAATGGCCACAGCATGTGTTGTGCATTGGTCAGTCGGCCAGAAGCGAATGTCTCGCCCGCCAGCAGGTAACTGAACTCGTCGTGCACACGCGGTTCAGGAACAGGGAGAAATGGCAGCGCCAGCAAGCGCAAAACGATAGCGGCAACGCCAATGGCAATCATACACATTGCCGGCCGACTGATTCGACCACTGATTTGCCAGATCTGGCGGTAAAACGAGGCTACCTTGCCAGTGCGAATTAATGCCCCATCAGTGCGCAACATCAGTAAGGCAAAAAGCCCTAGCAGAAGCGCCCAGGCAACGGTGATAACAAGCAACAGGAGCAAACTTTCGCCTCTTATGTTCCCCTCTAATGACTGATTAGTTATTTACCCGTTTGACAGCCCGGTAAAGTTCAAATGGAATTGCAATTGGAACTTTCCGGGTCATTTCTGGTCTTAACTGCAACTGAGCCTATTGGAGCCACATAGAAGTTATTTATGGATATTGAAGTAAAGCCGGACGGCGAAATTCAAAGCAATGAGAGGGATCCCGACAAAATCGATTATTGTCACCCTGAGGGCAAACCAGCTCCAACACCTGAGCAAAAGTCAATCAACAAAGAAGAGTGGCAAAAGCCGGTTTCTAAGCATGCACTACAAGAAACCGATGGGCACCATGTCTGCACTGAAGCTTGCTTGGGGAAACATGATTCTTCTACTAAGTAATCAACTCAACTCAAATCATTTCAATTAAGTAACCACTAAACTACTCAACTTAAAATGTGGGCGCTGAATGCTTTTTTTGCCGCGCGCAAATTATCTGAGGGGCGGCCCAGTTTCTCTTTAGCGCCAGGTTTGATTTTTACTTCTACAAAAGTTGGGCCAGCGCTGTTTGTATTGAAAGCAGTGGCCAAGGCTTCAGTTAACGAACTCAAATTATCGGCCGCCAGAACTTGTTTGAAGTTGCAGGCACGAGCTATGGCGCAGAAATCAATTTCAAGACCGACTGTGGGCTGACCGCCAACTGATTCGTGCATGCCGTTATTAATCAGCAGGTGTAAAAACTTAGATGCGCCGCTAAGACCCTCTGAGGCCATTGACCCCATGTGCATAATTAGCGAGCCATCACCATCAATGGCTATAACTCTCTTGTCTGGCTTTGCCAGAGCTACACCTAGAGCAATTTGCGCCACGTGGCCCATGGCCCCAACATTCAAAAAATCGGCAGCAGCTGTTCCTCGTTGGAGGCGCAAGTCATTCAATTCTCTCGAAGTAAAACCGGTGGTAGAGCAAATTATTTCAAGCCCATCTAAATAATCGAGCACTGTATTCAGTACCAGCTCACGAGTCAAAGTTAGATTGCTCTTGCTGGCTAGTTTCGCATCACTTGCTAATGCTAAAAATGTTCCGCTGCTGACCACAATTGCCACCGGGCTGGATTGTTCACAAGCCATAGCAGCAGCCTCCTGTACAATATTGCGGATATCTGAATCTTGATTTAGAGAAAAAATATCAATGCCCATATCTGCCAATAAAGGTATCGTCACCTCACCCATGGCTAGATGTTGAGGCTCATCATGTTTACCGGCCTCGCCTCGATGGCCGATTAGAAGCAGCATGGGAATTGCATAAACCCGCTTATGAGCCAGTGACATCAGTGGGCTGACAGCGTTACCGAGACCGGAATTTTGCATATATACCAGCGGCAGCTTACCGCTGGCCATCTGGTGACCGGCAGCAAGGGCGATAGCGGCGCCTTCGTTAGCGACAATGTGATGCTCTAGCTGACCGCTCGTTTGCAATGTTAACAGAAACTCTTTCAGTAGCGAATCAGGCACACCGCAGGCAAAGTCTATGCCAGCTTGTTTCAGAGCTGTTAAAAAGTCTCGCGGATCAATCATAGTGCTTTGCCAATTCTCGCTCTCTCAACTTCAGGCATTTTCAATTAAGCTGAGCAGGTCTTTCACCGGCATCAAATCTTTTTCCACATCTTTGCTACAACCGGCTCGCAATATCGTCTCGGCAGTGCGAACCATGGCCGGATAGGCACTCCTCAGCATATGGTTAGCATAAATGATGATATTGGCGCCAGCTTCTGCCAGCTCTCTATCAGGAATATGATTGTAAGTCGTGGGTACCACCACCAGTGGTACGGTATGACCCAGCTTTCTAAACAACCGGCAAAAATCCAAAATTTCACTGCCGTCCTTATTGCGACTGTGAATCATAATGCCATCGGCTCCGGCAGCAAGATACGCCTCAGCCCGTAACATGGCGTCGTCCATGCCTTTGTTTAAAACCAGGCTTTCCACCCGAGCAATGATCATAAAATCTTTGGTCACTTGCGCTTTTTTAGCAGCAGAAATCTTATGACAAAAATTAGGTATGTCGTCTTGCACCGCTTCATTATTGTCGGCGGGATCAAAAAGTGAGTTGCGTTTAGCCCCAACTTTGTCTTCAATCACGACCGCGGAGACCCCAAGCCGCTCTAGCGACCTGATGGTGAAGACGAAGTGCTCGGTGAGGCCGCCGCTGTCACCATCAAAAATAATTGGTTTGGTGGTGCTTTCTAAGATATCGGAAATGGTGGCCATGCGAGAAGTCTTATCAACATATTCGGTATCTGGTTTTCCCTTGGCTGTTGAATCGGTGAGACTTGAAAGCCACACACCGTCGTACTCCAGATGGGCCTCATCGGTGTCAAATGACATATTTTCAATAATATGAGCAGTCAACCCGCTGTGCGCTTCCATAATTCGCACCGGACATTTTGCCTGCAATAGTCTGCGAAAACGTTCCATGCGATTGCCTGGCGTGGTGCCTATGGCCCGCAACTGCTCGTTCAGGGTAAGCGAAGAGATACTTCTGGTGTAAGGTACTTCAACCAGCTCTCCCTGCCATTCTTTTAACACTTCAATTACTCTTGTACGCGTTTCTTTCTGTGGCCCTTCACGCCAATCGTCGCCGTGCACTACGTAGTCTGGTTTTAGCGCCCGCAAATTTTCAGTGTAATCGAGAGTCTTTTGTTCAACAACGCTCTCAACACCTTTCAGGCTCTCCACCACCAATTTGCGCTGTTCAAAAGTAAGAAAAGGGAGGCGATGAAAATCTGACACTGCTTTGTCGGAAAGTAGTCCGATCACAACGTCTCCGAGTTCTCTAGCATGTTTGATTATATTTAAGTGACCGGGATGAACCAGATCGGCCGCCATGGCAACGTATACTTTTTTGGGCATAATTAACTCATACCAGAGAGTCAGCAAGTCAAAACCTATTTTCGGTCTTTTATAATTGCTTGTAAACTGCGCCGATTTCACGGTTGGAGGGAAACTGTTCAAAAAGGTGGCAGATTACCTGGCAGCCTGGCGTTTGCGTCCGTGGTGAATAACCAACCATGCCATCAGAAATTTTCAGCCCAGCATCTTTGACTTTAGTACACAAGTTAGGCTGTGTGTTCAAATCCGGCCGGTAGAGTTTGTGTCGATATTGCTCTAAGAATGCCACTTTACCCTGACGCACGCGCTCACCATTAGCAGCAAATTTATGTGAAATAGAGTCAAGCGATAAGAGCGTGTGTGCCGGTGACGTGGTCTTTTTTTCGATGTAAGTCTCGAGGTCAAGGATAAATTCTTTGGGTGCGGCATTGAGTTGAGAAAGCAACTCGCGATTAAAACTAATGAAACCAGCACCAGTGAGTCCGCCTAAGCCTTTGCAGGAACTGAACATATTAACGTCGGCGAGTTCATGATTATCTTCAAGATTGATTGACCCGGTGGCGTCCATCATCAGCCTGGCACCGTGGTGATCGGCAATACTTTTAAGTACGCGAATATCTGCTAAAAATGCATCAGCAGTCTCTGTATATGAAGCTACTAGCCAGTCAAACTTGTTCTGATTTTTGCCATTCTTGATCAGTTTATCGTATTCGATACCAACCACTTGACCCAGCCCAAGTCGCTCTTGCTTGATTTGAATCATGGCCAGCATACGTTCAGAATAATAGCCTGATAAAACCACCACTACCGTGCCTGTGAGAAAATTGCTGGTGGCGACTTCAATTGCAGTGGTGGCAGATCCTTGCATGGCAGCTATAGACGACTGACCGGCTCGCATTCGAATTGCCTCCAGCACCCGATTTGTCACACTTGTATAGTGGTCGTCTCCGCGAGAAAAGACGGGGTGCAGATCGAGAAGATTTTCCGGATGCAAATTGGTGGGACCGGGCGTAAGCAAACATTTCATCGAATTGCGTTTTTCAACTATTGAGAATATGCTTCGAGCACGTATCTCTTCACTAGATACACCCTCTGTGCGTTCCAGATTGATCAGAGGAATTTCCACCACATCGTTAAAATTTGGGCCGGAATGCACCAGAGCGTCAGCACCGTGCGCCTTCAGATATGCGTCTGTGATTTGCCAAGGACCAGGCAAGACTTCATCTACAGATTTAAGTGCCAGGAGCATTTCTTTACGCTGTTCGAAAGAAAGCTCAGAATGATGACCTTTGTACTTGAGCACTTCCTCATCAGTGGTCAAAACCACAATAACCCTGACATCAGGCCCGAGAGCGCGAGCTTGCTCGAGCAATCGAATATGTCCGTAATGAAGAATGCAAACTGACATATCGACGAAGACCCGATTCATTTGTACTCCTTTAACAGGACCGGTAAAAGCGACCGACAAAAGTTACCAAGAGGCCGCATCGGCTGACAGCATCGCCTAATTCAGGCGGCATCTTCTATAATAGCTAACTAGACCTTGCTATGGTGATTCGTAAACAAAAGGGGCAAAATGCACCGGCTCAAGCATTTGGTTTTTCATCCATTCGTATTCGCTACCATACCTGTTGTAATTGGCCTCGATCAAGCAAAGGCGCAAATTTTACCTGAGCACGCTTTGCCGATGCTTGTGATGGTGGAATGCTTTGTTGTTCTCTGTTTTCTTCTGGCATGGCTCATATTAAAAGATATTATCAGAGCCGGGTTTGTCAGTTTCACAATCTTGCTGATCGCCTTTTCGTACACCGGCTTCGAAGCCGTTTTTACAAAATTGGGTCTGCAGGTACCACCTTGGGTGCCACTATCTTTAGTGCTGCTCTTGGGTCTAGCGGCAGTCGGCGCCGTGCTTAAGACAAAATGGAATTTTGGCAAGAACTCTATAGCCGTCGACAGCATCAAAATGAATTCTGTACTTAATGTCGTCTCCCTAATTCTCTTCGCTTTCAACTTGGTTCCCCTGACAATTTATGAAGTTCAGGATTATATGGCTGGGCAAAAATGGGTTGAACATTTTGCCAAAGAATTAGGACCGACGACCTTCAAAGAACCAATAGCCAAAAAGCCCGACGTTTATTACTTCATTGTCGATGCTTGTGCCAATCCAGAGACTTTAAAGGAACTAGGCAAATACGACAATTATAAGTTCACTGACTTTTTAAAGCATAAAGGCTTCTATGTGGTACCCGAGGCGGCTAGTAACTACGACCGTACTTCGCTATCTATTTCTTCGTCGATGAACATGCAGTATATCAATGCTATTCCAGATACTCTTGGAACTGAATATCCGGGCGAAACCCTTTACTCTCGGTTGGTACAAGACAGCACGGTGGTGCGCACTTTTAAGAAGCTCGGCTACAAGTTCATCAATATATCTTCTGGTGCGTTTGCTACAGATTCCATGGCCACTGCTGATCTAAACCTGCGAGCCGACTGGGGAAACTTCTTCAGCACTGCCTTGTTGACCATGACTCCATTATGGGGTACTGAAAATTATTTTCCGCTGTTGCGCGATCAATTCGCCAATCGACACACCTATGTTGGTGCAGAGTTAGAAAAAGTGGCAAACATGCCAGGACCAAAATTTGTCCTGGTTCACACGCAAATTACTCATTCGCCAGCAGTATTCGATGCCCAGGGCAACAAGTTTCCTCTGCCAAAGACACTGATGAACAGCCAGTTTCCATTTCCGATCTATGTTGAGCAACTAAAGTATGCAGAGACATTGATACAAAAATGGGTTAGTCAACTGCTAAATCGGCCCGGAGACAAACCGATTATTATCATTCAATCTGACCACGGCCCATATGATCCTATGCCTAATGAGCGCGCTTACTTTAACGAAGTGATGCGTATTTTGAACGCTTATTATTTCCCCGATATGGAAAAAAATGGCCTTTACAAGAGCATTACACCCGTCAACAGTTTCCGAGTATTGTTCAACGATTACTTTGGTGCGAATTTTAAAATTTTGCCCGATCGCTCTTACTGTTCGCCCATACGCGTCAATCCATATCACTGGCGAGACGTACACCCTGAACTGCAGTTCAACACCAGCGAACCCAAAACAAGTTTAAATGAAAACTGATAAAGCTGAACACCCTGGTAGCGGTGACCTCTTCTGGTCAGCTGAGTCAATGCTGCCGCGCATATTCTTCTGGTCTGGAGTATCGGCACTATTCTTCCAAGTGGCCTGGCAGCGTCTTTTGACCCTCTATTATGGGGTCGGCTCAGTTTCTATTACCCTTATTGTCAGCATCTATATGATTGGCCTTGGCATAGGCGCTCTGGTGGGAGGTCGCATTGCTGACGCCAGCCCACAGCGTGTTCGCGTCTATACACTGGTAGAACTAAGTCTGGCAGTTTTCGGTGCACTGAGTCTGTGGTTTCTACAATTTTTAGGCGAACATACCGCCGCGGCCAATATGTGGATTTCACTTCTGTGCATGTGCATCTTTCTCTGTCTGCCTACCATCATGATGGGTATGACTTTGCCGCTGGCGGTGAAGATTTTTGACCGTCCCGAAAGCGAAAACTTTCTCAATTCAATTTCATTCCTTTACGCCATTAATACCATTGGCGCCACGGTAGGCTGTCTTTTGTGCAGTTACGTAGTGATTTCATTTTTAGGCCTTGATTGGGCTGTCTACATTGCTTCCGCTATTGATGCCGTTCTTGCCATGCTAATTTTCAGTTTTGGTCGCAGACATGACTTACTTAGTAACACTACTGATAGTGCCGCAGATAGTGCCGCAGCCGTAGAGAAAAAACAGCCAGCAATAAGTCACAACTGGACGGCCTATGTAATTCTGTTGACTGGATTTTTAGCGATTGGCTATGAAATCGTCTGGTTTCGTTTTCTACAAGTCTTGATGAAATCATCCGCTTATACGTTTTCGACCATTCTCGCTGTCTACCTGGCCGGCCTTGGACTGGGTAGTTACGCCATGAATGCCTTTTTGCAAAAGCGACCAGATATAGACCGGCGTTCGGCATTTTTCATTTTGCAGGTACTGGTCGGAGCCTACGCACTGGCGTCGCTCAGTATTTATTACTGGCTTACTACCAACACCGATCTCGCCGCTTTTACGGCCTGGACGTTTAGCCGCTATCAAGGTCTGCGTGCTGACGAAGCGGCATTGCTTGATGCCTGGTTATTGAAGTTTCCCTGGATGCCGCTATTCACCAAATATGACTTTATTATCTGGCCCTCTATATTTGTTTTGCCTGCCACCATTTTGATGGGCGGCACCTTTCCTTTGCTGAGCTATTTGTCGCTGGCGAACAAAGATCAGCAAGGTAAAACAATTGGCACGATTTATTTCATGAACACGGTGGGCAACGTTCTCGGTGGGGTAGTTACTGGTTTTCTGCTTTTAACATATTTGGGAACCGAGCGCACGCTAATGGTATTTAGCTTACTTGGCGTGGCTATGATATTTTTTGTCCCTTCATTTGGCAAACAAAAGCTAACCATGGCCTTGCGCGCGGCAGTATTTATGGGCGCAGCAGCAGTATGTATTTTTGTTTTTCCAGGCAAGGGCGATCTCTGGTATACAATTCATACAAGCACGACTCCGCCTGCCGATCGTGCTAAGTGGCGTTGCTACATTCAAGAAGGCATTGATGCGGTGGTGTGTGCCCTCGATAATGGTACATATTTGCGCAATTATATTAATGGCCTCACCCATGGTGCTCGTGGCAGCACCTTTATGTTTCAGCGAGAAACAATAGAGGCTTTAGCTCGAACAGAAAACCCTGTGAAAGTACTGATTATCGGTTTCGGCGCTGGGGCTACGCTAGAGACTTTGTTGCATGATCAGCGGGTGAAAGATGTTACCCTGGTCGAGATTTGCAAAACTAACCTGGATAATCTCGGTAAAATTGAATCTATTAAAAAGACTCTTTCAGATCCAAGGTTGACAATTATTGTCGAAGACGGCCGACGCTATCTGCAGACCAGCAAGGCAGACTATGACTTGATCTTGATAGATCCGCTAAGAACGACTGAAGCTTATAGCAATAATATTTATTCCAAACAGTTTATGCAATTACTAAAAGATCATTTAATGCCTGAAGGAGTAGCGCTCGTCTGGCTCGATAATTTTGACATTCTGCCGAATACAATTAACGCTGTCTTTCCCCATATTGAGGTTTATAACTTCTTCTGCCTGGCCTCCCATCAGCCTTTGAAAGACAATGCGATCACGCGCAATATTTTGCTGAACACTTTTGATCAACAACAGAAAGATTATATTGTCTCTGTCGACATGAAGTTGCTTTTTACCGGCAAGGACATTCGCTCGAAAGTACAGACTGAGCGAATTAACGAAGATTGGCATCCGCTAACAGAATATTATCTGGGCCCGCTACTGCAGCATAGATAGTTTTAACTTGGTCTTTGCCACTGCACAAGATAATGCGCTGTGGGGGTGGCGTTGAAGCTGGTCTTAAAGTCGCCGCGTAAAGGTGAGTTCAAACCGATAAAGTCAAAATTTTGTTTGCCTTCCTGGCGAAATTTTTCCAGGGCATAAAACATCAAATAGGTTGAAGCCCCTGATTTTCTGGTATCTGGATGATTGCCGGCAAATAAATAATAGGCGCAGCGCTCGTCGTACAAACAAAGGTAAGCAGAGGCCACTTCACCAGTAGCTAATTTGGCAACCAAGAGCCTGCCGTAACCATTCTGTAGCGCGCTCACAGCTATACTGCGTCGAGCCTCTTGATCGGTTAAATCTCGAGCCAATTCTTGACGCTCGAATACAAGATCGTCGAGCTGATCTAGAATGTCTAAATCTTCACTGACCAGGCAAACCACGCCTTCTTTTTGCGACCGTTGAAACTCCCGTTTGCGTAAGTTTCTTACTTCGCCAAGAAGATTCTCCTGACTGGATCTTTTTAAATCAAGCAGTCCTGTGTAGCGCAGATTCAGATCAAATCTTCCACCACTTTCATTGTGGTAGTTGTGCCATAGAAAGGACCGCACATCACTAAACTGTGGATGCAGAGTGAATCGTAATTGTTTGTGCCGACCGGTCAGTTCGGCTAGAGCAAAATCCATAAGCTTTAATTTGAGAGCGGCGCCTCGGTGAATGGGCAGCTCTTCAACTTCTTTCGCGAACATAGGGCCCTGATAAATGGCAAAGCGAAATGTGGTGTAGTGCCCAAAGGGAATAAACAAGGGCGCAGACTCGTTAACAGGAATGGCCAAACAGGGTTTGCCGTCCTCGCTAACCATGTAACAGACAAAAGGTTCTCGCAACGATTCTAAAAAAGCTGAAGTGCAAAAAATATTTCCCTGAGGTGATGCGGAGACGAAGCTGTCCCACAACCCGTAATCAGTGCAAATATGAATGGACAAAGTCATCTGTAAACAAAGACACAAACGTCGGTGCGCTTGTAATGGTGGAACAAACTGACTTTCTTACTCAAATTATCGATACAGTACTGCAATACTTCCATAGGGTTGTGATAAGCAAATGCGCTTTCGCTAAAATTGACATAGGTGGAAATGAAGTTAAAACCTAAGGCCATTTTGCAATGTTTAAAACTTTCGTCCGTCAGTGCCTGAAGAAATTCAGTGTGCTCGGGAATAGCGTTATTGAACACTCCTGAAATTAAGACATAGTCGTAATCTTCAGTAAGCGGTTCGGCGAGAACGTCGCGACATTCAAAGATTGCTTCGGGAAAACGTTTTTTGGCAACATCGATTATTTCAGGAACTATATCAATACCAGTATATTTGAGGTCAGTAAATTTTGAATTGAGAAAGCCATAAAAATCGCCAATACCACAACCAACTTCCAACACTTTTGCCCCTGACAAAGGACCGATTTTGACCAGTTCTTCGAAACGCATGAACTGACTTTCGACAGTGGTATAGTGTGCGACTTGCGGCCCTGTACCGTGCTCAAACAACAAATTTCTGTAGTTATCAACTAAAATCTGCTTGGCTTCAGGCGTTAATTTTGCCATGCTACTCTCCGAAATACTAATATAATCATACCAGGAGAAAATGGCAGTAAATCAGTTCTTCAGTCAATTAAAGGCACTTGGACGCGAGTTCAGCGAATTCGAGCGACTGTTTTCTCCTGAAAACAAAGAGCTGAGACGCCTTGTTTTCTATGCTGAGAGCAGTATCTATTTTCGCTATTATCAAGACTACATAGAACATATTCTCAGTAATTCGAATTTCGAAATTTGCTATATCACATCCGATCCTGCCGATCAGATATTTGCCAACCATGATTCTAGAATCAAACCATTTTTTATAAAAAATCTGTTGCCTGGTGCCCTGGCCAGGCTTGACGCGAAGGTTTTAGTAATGACCGCTCCTGATCTCGGTTCGCGAGGGGCTGGTATAAGTATTAAGCGCGCACCAGACCCGGTGCATCATGTCTATGCTTTTCATGGTATTTCCAGTACACACCAATATTATCGCCCTGCCGCTTTCAACAATTACGACAGTATCTTGTGCATTGGTCAGTATCAAATTGATGAGCTGAGAAAAACAGAATCAATTTATGAATTGCCGGCCAAAGAATTAATACTGACTGGGTATCCGCTTGTGGAGCGGCTCTATCGCGAGCATCAACAGTATAAAGTCGAACATACACACAAGGAAAATGGCGCACAGCCTAAGCGACCGGTGTGTTTAATTGCACCGAGCTGGTGGTGGATTTCTCCCGAATCTTCAATCATGGAAAATTGCATTGATCAAATTATCAAGTCTGTGGAGGGGCGAAACTGGGATGTATGGCTCAGACCGCATCCGGAATATTTGAAACGCTACGGCAAACGTGTCGACGAGATTAGCCACAGGCTCTCTTCGAGCAGCAATGTTAGCTTGAAAACTGAATTGTCATCCATGCAAGTTTTGCATGAGGCTGACATTTTAGTGACCGATCATTCCACCATCGCTATGGATTTTTTCATTGCTACTGAGCGTCCGGTGTTGTTCATCGACACACCTTTGCACGTAGGCAATGCAGACTTTAAAAATGTCGGCCTGGAGCCTGTGGAAAATGCTTTTCGCGGCCAGATGGGCTTTCGTCTTCCACCCGACCGCATTGTCGAAATTGCCTCAACCATTGAATCTTTGTTGGCACAACAGGACGATTTTGCTAAAAAAGTGCCGCAGATTCGCAGCTCCCTGGTTGCTAATTGGCAATCTGCAGCCAAGACCGGCGCTGAGCACATTCTGCGTAAGTGTCGCAGTTAATCTTCATTCTCTGGTGGCACTTTCTGCGCTTCAGTTGCTGGCTCAGTTGATGCCTCAGCTGGTGGTTCAATTTTTTTGTTTTTGTCTTTTTTAAAAGGATTGACGATAAACTTTCGCCACGAATCTTTGAACATCAACCAACCGGCAGCAGCTACGCCAAGCAACATCTGAATTATATAGGTCGTAAAATTCAGGTCGAAATAAGCGTAAGCAGGACTGGGCATCAGTACATACCAGATAGCCGTCAGAATTAAGGCGTTTTTGAGAAGCATGCAAATCAAATCCTTTGGGGTATCAGAGTATTTTTTCCACTAGCCTATCTAAGTTAGTGCTGTGCGAACCCTTAACCATGACACAAGTA